>CAZMDX010000267.1:0-3097 GCA_964564805.1 uncultured Pseudoalteromonas sp.
CGTATCCAGTTTGTAATCTTTAGCGATGCTGGCAATAGCTTCATCGTACTTCTCGATTAATTCAAAAGACCACTCAGAACCGCTAGAAATATAGTTGTTTTTGCATTGCTTAAGCATGATGACTATCCTTACGAGAAAATAACTCTCTAAAAACTGAGTAGATTTTACTTTCATCACTGATATTTTGTATCGCAAAACTATCTGGAAACTCTGGGCACAGTGTTTCATACTCATGCCATAAACTTTGATGCTCTAATTTTGTTATTTCTATATAGGCGAAGTATTGAATTTGCGGCAGGATATCTTCTCGTAATAGTTTTAAACACAACGGTGAGTCACCATTCCAATTATCACCATCTGAAGCTTGGGCTGCATAAATATTCCAATCTGTCGCAGGGTAGCGTTGTTTAATAATTTTATTCATAAGCTTCAAAGCGCTCGAAACAATTGTGCCACCAGTTTCACGGGAATAAAAAAACTCTTCCTCATCTACTTCTTTTGCACTGGTATGATGGCGGACGAATATCACATCAATTTTTTTATAATTCCTTTTTAAAAACAAATAGAGCAGGATATAAAAACGTTTTGCGATGTCTTTATGAGTTTTGCTCATTGAGCCTGAAACATCCATCAAACAAAACATCACAGCACTGGTACTTGGAAGTGCTAGCTTTGTGTGTTGATTAAATTTAAGGTCTACCTCATCAATCCAGGGGATTTTTTTTATACGTTTTTTTAACTTCTCGATTTTTAGTTTTAGCGTTTGTATTTCTGTTGTTTCATCTTCGGGTGAAGACTCAAGTTGCATTAATTTTAGTTCGAGTGTTTTAATGCCTTCCCGTCTATTTCCCGTGAGCGCTAAGCGCCTCCCATAGGCTTTTTGTAATGAACGCACAACATTAATTTTTGCAGGGTTACCTTGGTTAGAGTATCCCGCACGATGATATTTAAATGATGTGGTATCTTTTAATTGTTTTTTTACTAAATTGGGTAATTCGAGATCTTCAAACATGCAATCGAGAAATTCTTCTTGTGATATTTGAAACACAAATTCATCAACCCCTTCACCTGAATCACTCGCTTCACCTTGTCCTAAACTACGCCCACCTTGTCCTTTAGCAGGTTTAGCAACTCTGTCCCCAGTAGTAAACTCTCTATTTCCAGGACTAACGGTTTCACGCAAACCTCCTTGACCGGAGCGAAAAGTAGGCTCCTCTAAATCTTTACCAGGAATGCTGATATTATCTCCACGGTCAATGTCGGTGATACTTCGTTTACTCACAGCATCAGACACTGCCTTCTTAATATGTCGGCGGTAACGTCGAAGAAAGCGCTCACGGTTGACGGCGCTTTTATTTTTACTGTTGAGTCGACGGTCAATAATATGAGTTAAGCTCATTAAAATCTCCTAGGTTATAGACCTTAAGTTATTGAGCTCTAATTAAACACAAAGTGCACATAAGTAAATTTTGTTTGCAGTCTTAGATAATGCACATAGTGACATCCATTTTACGAGCTCTAACATTCCCTCCATTTGTTGACTGTTATTGAGATTTTCGAACTCGCAAATACCATTCCGCCAATAATCTAACCTGTTTTTCAGTGTATCCACGATCAACCATGCGCTCTACAAATTGCTTGTGCTTACTCTTGTCTTCTTGTGAGTTTTTTGGGTTGAATGAAATAACAGGGAGTAAATCTTCGGTATTTGAAAACATTTTCTTTTCAATGACAGCACGTAGTTTTTCATAGCTCTGCCATGAAGGATTTTTTCCATGATTGTTGGCGCGCGCTCTCAACATAAAATTTACAATTTCATTTCGAAAGTCTTTAGGGTTACTAATACCTGCAGGTTTTTCAGTTTTTTCAAGTTCTTCATTTATAGCTGCGCGATTAAATATTTCTCCCGTTTCAGGATCCCGAAAGTCTTGATCTTGTATCCAAAAATCAGCATAGGTGACGTATCTATCAAAAATATTTTGGCCGTATTCAGAATAGGATTCTAAGTATGCAGTTTGAATTTCTTTTCCAATAAACTCGACATAATGAGGCGCTAGAAATTCTTTAATAAAACGTAAGTATTGTTCAGCAGTTTCTTGTACAAATTGCTCTTGTTCAATTTGTTTTTCGAGAACATAAAGTAAATGAACCGGATTCGCGGCGATTTCAGAAGTATCAAAGTTAAACACTCGAGAAAGAATTTTGAAGGCGAAACGAGTTGAAAGACCAGACATTCCCTCATTGACACCAGCATTATCTTTGTATTCTTGCATCGACTTAGCCTTTGGATCGGTATCCTTGATATTTTGTCCATCATACACTTTCATTTTTGAGTCAATATTAGAATTCTCTGGTGCATTGAGTCGAGATAGGACTGAGAACTGAGCAAGCATTTTTAGGGTGTCTGGTGCACAGGGAGATTGATTCAATGAACTATTTTCAAGTAGTTTTTTATAGATCTGTATTTCTTCAGTTACTTTTAAACAGTAAGGTACTTTTACGATTGAAATTCTATCTAAAAAAGCTTCATTGTTTTTGTTGTTTCGAAAGGTTTGCCATTCAGACTCATTTGAGTGCGCTAAAATGATCCCCTCAAAAGGAATGGCGCTCATACCCTCTGTAGAATTATAGTTACCTTCTTGTGTTGCTGTTAACAAGGGATGAAGAACTTTGATGGGCGCTTTGAACATCTCTACAAATTCGAGCATACCCTGATTAGCTAGGCATAATCCGCCACTAAAACTGTAAGCATCTGGGTCATCTTGAGAAAAGTCCTCAAGCATTCGAATATTTATTTTACCTACTAAGGCAGAAATATCCTGGTTATTTTCGTCCCCAGGTTCAGTTTTAGCGATAGCTGTTTGGTCTAAAATAGATGGCCATAGTTTCACCACTTTAAATTTGCTGATATCACCACCGTATTCATGCAAGCGTTTTACTGCCCAAGGCGACATGATTGAACCTAAGTAGCGTGCGTCAATGCCATAATCTTCTTTGAGCAATGCGCCATCTTCTTTTACGTCGAACAGAGACAGTGGCTTATCATTCACCGGCGAGCCTTTGATTGCGTAAAAAGGCACTTTTTGCATCAGATCTT
>CAZMDX010000268.1:0-9124 GCA_964564805.1 uncultured Pseudoalteromonas sp.
CAACTAAGACCAGTTAAAATTCAGCTTAAAAATTCAACAATTTTTGTAGCAACTGGCTGCGGATTATCCATATGTAAATGATGATGCCCCTCACACTCGGCCACTGTTAAGTCATCAACCCAAAGTAACCTTTTTTGTATCAGGGCTCGCATTGACTCGTAACCTTGAGACCCTGTGATTACTAATATGGGGCATTGAATATTTCTTATAAAAGCTTCGGCTTGTGGCTCTGTCATTCTAAGAGATGAAAAGGTACGTAAACGTCTGTCAGTTGTAAAAAATAGCTGTCCATTTGCTTCACGAATATTGCGTGTTATTAATAATCTAGCTGACTCTAATTTGATATCCCCCACCTTTGCCCTGGCTTCGACGGTTCGTTCGATACTGCTAGGGTGTTTTGCATCACTTCGTTGAGCTTTTAGCCGACTCAAAATAGATTCTCTGAGTTGGGTTGGGCTGCTTTGTGTATCTTTGGTCATAGGTCCAAAAGACTCAATTGAAATAAGTTTACTGACATATTCAGGAAAACAACTGGCATAAATAGTCGAAATAATTCCGCCCATAGAATGTCCCATCAATATAAAAGATTGCCACCTTTGTGACTCGACTAGTTCATGTATATCGTGCGCAAAATCAATTAGATGGTAATGAGCGCCATGACTTCGATGTGAAGACAATCCATGACCAGTAATATCGAGTGCAATAATATAATAGTGAGTGAGGTAGTCAGCAATAGGCTGAAAACTTAAGGCGTTATCTAACCAACCATGTAATGCCAAAATCATGGGTTTGCTAGGATTACCGTATCCAATACCGCGTAGCGTAATATTAGATAGGGAGTATTCAAGATCTTGTTGCACGTGTTCTTCCTTTTTCAGACACAAAAAAGCGGCAATATATTGCCGCCTTATCAGCGTTAACTAACACTTTTTGGCAAATAATTACCGCTACCTTTCAACTCTTTTTATATTCACCGGTTTTTGATAGTTTTTCGCACCACTTGCACGAGTTGGTTTAGTACTGTGATTGTTATTGCCAGTTGAGCCGCGAATAAATACGTTTCGGCGATAGTGACGCGGGTAGTACCAATTATTGAATCCTGAGTTCCAGTATTGATGCGGAAATAAATACAAGCCTGTTGTGTTGGTGCGGTTTATATTTTTCCACAAATAATAAGCATCAACTGTTGCTGTCGGAAACACATATTCATGTTCACCTACTAACCCCTTTTCTAAACCATTTAGCTGTGCAGTAAATGTCATCAAACGTCCAACTTTATAGACCATTGGATCCATAAAACCATCAACACTGATACGGAAACGGCCCATACTATCATCGCCTGAAACTGGCTTGCCGTAACTATTTAAAGGGTAATGAACCATTTCAAAAACAGTCGAATCGGATTTATTTTCAACTTTTGCGATGGTGCCACCCCAACGTAACATATTGCCTTTTACCTGCTCAGCCTTTGAGGCAGCATCCTCATAAGAAATTAACGGGGTGTTATCATCAAGCTGCAATTTGTCTGGAAATGTTGAACAACCAACCAGAAATAAAGCAACCAATAAAATACATATACGATTATTCATAATTATCCTCAGATAGATCAAACAGGGTATGTTCATCTGTTATTTTAAACATAGTAACTGAACAGCTACTGAATTTTGTGGTTATTTTATATCTATCAGAACGAAGAATAGATCAAACGAAGGTATCAACGCCTAATAATAATTGAATACCCTGACGCTGCTGCTCTTTAGCCACACTTTGATAAGCGGCGATGCCTGCTTTTTCATTTAAACTATTTTGTGAAAGAGATTCAGTTTGTTGTTTAAAAGAAGCGGCTTTTTCAAAAGACTTACTGTCGCCGGCTCGAATAATAGAGACTTGAGCATTTTGTGGTTTGTCATCCTGACTTTTTTCTGACCTGAGTTCACGAGGCTTATCCCTCGAGGAACGGGCAATATCAGATGCTTTTAATGAAGATAGTGACTCTATGCTCAACAACTTTTCCTAGTAGGCAAAAACAATATTTTGTGCAATGACTCAAATTTATTAGTCATTTGCAACTTTAAATACATACAAGAATTGTTCCAAGTTATTATATGTAATGCCTACTCTCGTCCTGGCAATTTTTTCCAGGTTACTTTGTCACGTAAATAAACCGGTTGGATGTCATCTACCTCAACTGCTTGGCCGTCTGCAATTAGAGCCTTAGCGATGGGCAACATGAATACAGCATTGGGGTACAGAACATCAGGTAAGACATTAATTTTGGCTACAACATTTAGTTCTGGATATGCCAGCCATCCAGTTCCAACTCCTGTTTCTACTTTGCTATTACAAAGTAATAATGAACCATCCTCTGGGGGTAAAACTTGTTCTTCACCTACTAATGTCATCACACTTTGTTTAAGTTGATATTGACCAAAATACACCTCAGACATGCGGGCATCTATCGCTGCGCACACATGTTCACTCTGATTTTGTACATAAGCTTGTTGAGCCATAGCGGCTAATGTTGATATACCTATTACTTTATGGCCAGTGCCAAGAGCTAAGCCTTGTAATACACCAGTCGCAATACGCACACCAGTAAAACTTCCGGGACCGCGACCAAAAGCCAAATAGTCTAAGTCTTGAAGTGTCACATTAGCTTCTTTTAGCACGTCGTCAATCATTGGCAATATGCGTTGGCTGTGTTGTTGGGGGCAAATTTCAAAACGTTGATAGACATGTTGATTGACTTCAAGGGCAACCGAACAGGCCTCTGTGGCAGTATCGATGATTAAAATATTCATTCTATAGTCTCAATTTCTTTTTTGTCACTGTGAATGTCATGTAAAAAATCCACTGCTTTTTGTAAATCTCGGGTTCGATGCATGTCTGGTAAGCTACCCATAAATATTTTCCCGTAATCTTTAGTAACCAATCGGTTATCACAAATGACCAAGACACCTTTGTCAGTTTCATCACGGATCAACCGCCCTGCCCCCTGTTTTAGTGCAATAGCGGCTTGAGGAATTTGTAATTGTGCAAATGGGTTACCACCACTTTTACGACAATCTTCGATCCTTGCTTGCAATAAAGGGTCGTCAGGGGAAGCAAAAGGTAATTTATCAATTAATACACAGGTCAAATCATCTCCTCGGACATCCACTCCTTCCCAAAAAGCCCCTGTGCCCAATAATACTGCATCTTTATTTTCTATATAGCTTTCCAACAATGCTCGCTTAGTAGTAGAGCCCTGAACCAAGATAGGGTTGTCGATTTTATCTTTCAGCTGACTGGCAATGGCATTTAATGTGGCATGACTAGTAAATAACAAAAAACAACGACCACGACTGGCTTTGACCAATTTGATAGAAATATCTAACAACGTCGCACGCATTTCCCGAGCGTTAGGCTCTGGTAAAAATCGTGGTACACATAACATGGCTTGATTGGGGTAATCAAAAGGGCTATCCAAAGATAAAGTGGTGGCATTATCTAAACCCATTTGTCGTTGAAAATGCGTGAAACCTCCATCAACCATCAAAGTGGCAGAAGTAAATACCCAACTACGCTTTGGCTCTGCTATAAAATCGGCGAATTTCTTTGAAATACTTAAAGGGGTTAAATGCAACACAATATGACGCATAGTGGTCTCATACCAAAGGCTTACACCTAATTGTGTAGTGTCAGTTAAACGCGCTAACTTACCCTTAGTTTCTGATACTCGCTCAAATATGTTATCGAGGTCTTTATCTCGGCCAATATGTAATTTGAGTACTTCGTATAAAATATTAAGACTGTCAGTTAGCTTATTAATTTGAGTCTGTACGTCATCCCTAGTTAACATCTGTCGCCAGTTACCTTTAGATGGGTTTTCAGGAAATAAAATCCGTAAGTCTGCAGCGATCATTTTACATTTTTCAGCAGCATTTTGTAACTGTTTGGTGTCTTTAAGAACGGTGCGATAAACCACTTCAACATCGCGACTGATATCCTGCATCTGCCTACTCGAAAACGTTTCTCCAAAATACTCACTGGCAATATCAGGTATTTGATGGGCTTCATCAAATACTACTAAATCAGCCTCAGGAATAAGCTCACCAAAACCAGTATCTTTAAGGGCCATATCAGCAAAAAACAAATGATGATTAACCACAACAATATCTGCATCAAGTGCTTTACGACGAGCTTTAACCATATAACAGTCTTCATAATCTGGGCATTCTTTACCCAAGCAGTTATCTGCTGTAGAGGTCACAAAAGGTAAAACTTTCGCGTCTTCTGCCAGTGATCTCATATCACCCATATCACCAGTTTTAGTACTCGATGCCCACTGTCTAACCTGCGTCAGTTCTGTTAACGTTTGTCTATCAACTACCGTACTATTCCCTCCATGTTGCCTCAACCTATGGAGACATAAATAATTAGCTCGACCCTTTAGCAAAGCAGTTCTACTGTTGGAACCCAGCGCCTTTTTTATTAGAGGTAAATCACGATGGAAGAGCTGTTCTTGCAGATTTTTAGTCCCTGTGGAGACAATCGTTTTTCTTTCAGATAACAAAGCTGGCGCCAAATAAGCAAAAGTTTTACCTGTGCCGGTTCCAGCTTCAACAATAAGAGGGGCTTTATTTTTAATAGTATTTTCAACCGCAACAGCCATATCGGTCTGAGCTTGGCGCGGCACAAACCCTTCTATAGCCTTTGATAACTTGCCATCTACAGCAAACAAAGATGATGTTTTGGACATAGCGCCTTAATGAATAATGAGAGTATAAAAACCTGGGACGAGATTATGCCAAAAAGCATGACAACTAACGAGTGAAAAGTTCTTCCTCATAAGCACAACTATCCTTGCCTAATTTTTTTTTCATGTTATTTTTTGCTACAAAATATAAAAGAGTTTACTCCATGCCAAAAGCCAGTGAAATTAAAAAGAATGCCGCCGTTGAACATAATGGCAAAGTATACCTAGTTAAAGAGATCAACAAACTGACTCCGAGCGGTCGTGCAGGTGCCAGTTTATACAGAATGCGTTTATATGAAGTAGGAACCGGCGCTAAGGCAGATGAGAGTTTCAAAGCTGATGAAATGCTAAATTTAGTCGATTTCAACCGAAACAAAGTCAGTTTTTCCTACATTGACGGCGACGAATATGTATTTATGGATGATGAAGACTATTCATCATATTTTTTAAACTCAGACACGATCAGTGAAGAGCTTCATTTTATTACTGAAAACACAAAGGGAATGCAAATTTTGTTGGTTGAAGGAAAACCAGTAGGTATTGAGCTTCCCGCGTCTGTAGATTTGCTTATTACACAGACTGACCCTTCCATTAAAGGTGCATCAGCCAGTGCTCGAACCAAACCCGCAACTTTAGCTACAGGGCTAGTAATACAGGTACCTGAGTACATTGCCAGTGGTGAAAAAGTCAAGGTAAACACCTCTGAATGTAAATTTATGGGACGCGCAGACTCTTAATTTTAAGAGTAAAAAATCCTCCATCACACAGATATCAATAAAATTATTTTTTATTGTCTTATTTTTCTTCGTGATTCAGAGGGTTTTAGACTTCATGATCAACACAAAGAGGCACGGTCTAGCTGCTAGCTTCTTTGCTTGTTGATATGGACAGCTCAGCACCAACTTGAACGCTGATGTGATGCTTCATCTGATGTTTGCTATTGTGTTTAACAATGCTATGCAAGCTAGGTCAACATAAAACGCGACTATTTTTACTAGCGAAGAGTTTTAACCAAATTGATCCAACTCAATAGGAGTTCAAGCCAAGACCCTATTGAAGTGCCAATTAATGCCCAAGGACTTTTGCAGGGTTAATTTTTGCGGCTTTTATTGCTGGGTAAAGCGTGGCTAAAATACTTAGCACTATAGCGATGAATGCAGTGAGATAGACTTCATTCCAGTTTAATTCAGACGGTAAAAAATTAATAAAATAAACATCACCTGATAAAAACTGCACCCCTAATATTTTTTCAATAAAAAGAGCAACTGTCGCTAAATTAGTTGCCATTAATACACCCAGTATCACGCCTACTATAGTGCCTATGAGACCATTAAATGTCCCTTGTAACATAAATACTGAAATGATTAGGCTGTTTTTTGCGCCCATGCTTTTAAGCATGGCGATTTCGCTTTGTTTTTCATTTACCGCCATCACTAAGGTCGACACAATGTTGAAACATGCCACAGCAATAACTAAGCTCAGTGCGATATAGACAACGGCTCTAACCAACTGTATGTCTTGATACAAGTTACCATCGTTAATAGTCCAATCAGACATATATACTTCAGGTGTCAGTTTATAGCCGATTTCACGTGTTAATTCCCGTGCCAAAAATGCATCACGATATCTTAAACGTATACCCTGGGCACCGTGCTTAATGTTTTGTGCCTGTGCCGCTAAAGACATATGCATAAAACCAATATGGTTGCTCAACTCTCCACCCATATCTAGGCTAGCAATAATATTGAGTCGCAATGTTTTAGGCGCACTAAGACTCAAATTTTCAGACAACTGAGGTAGTAAAATCTGCACTTTATCACCTACGGCTAAATCTAATTTCTGCATAAGTCCGATGCCTAGCATAGTCGCATTTTCATCGCCTTGAAATTGTTGCCACTGTTCCTTAGTGACTAAACCTGGGATAACGCCATTAGAAGCATAAAGGGGATCTAAAGCAGTCATTTCTACCGCTTTCATTTTATTGGCTTTTTGCAACATGCCAGTAGCATTAACGTACGGTTCGACAAATATTACTTCGGGGTGCTGCTTTAAAGCCTCAACCTCTGAGGACCAATTCTCAATACCACTTGCATAAACTGATTTGAATTCTGCATGAGGGATAACAGACAACAAATTATCTTTTAATTCTTTTTCAAAGCCATTCATAACCGATAGCAACAAAATCAGAACAAAACATCCTAAACCAATACCAAAAGTAGAAGATGCAGAAATAAACGAAATAAAACCATTTTGGCGTTTATCTGAACGAAATCGCCATGCCAATAACCATACAAGATGCACTAAATTGTGCCCTTTATGACTTTTCTTAAGGTTTTTTCTTTTACAGCTTCAACTTGAGAATCGGTCAAACAGCCATCCACTAAGTTCAAAGAACGGTCTAACCTATTGGCTAATTGTATATCGTGAGTCACAACAACAAAACTGGTATGCATTTGTTCACGTAAATCACTGAGTAACTCATAGATACTCTCACCGGTTTTTTGATCCAGATTACCTGTAGGTTCGTCTGCAAGAATTAACTTGGGTTGAGTTACCAAAGCCCTGGCGATAGCGACTCTTTGACGCTCGCCTCCAGACAACTCAGCAGGTTTATGACTGTATCGATGTGATAATCCAACCTTGTCTAACATGGCCATGGCCATCTCATTGGCTTGTTTAATCGGTTTTTTTGCAATTAATAATGGCATAGCCACATTTTCTAATGCACTAAATTCGGGTAACAAATGATGAAATTGGTAAACAAATCCTAAAGATTGATTACGAAATTTTGCCTGTTGATTGCTGCCAAAGGCAAATATATCTTGCTGCTCAAACGTTACTTGTCCTGATGTAGGTTTGTCCAACGCACCTAATAAATGTAACAGGGTACTTTTTCCTGATCCTGAGCTGCCCACGATAGCAATCTGCTCTGCTTTTTTAATCGAAAAGTTGATACTTTTGAGCACTTTGACGCTATTTTGTCCATCATTGTATTCTTTGGTTAAATTGGTACATCTGAGTAACTCGCTCATAATCGGCATATTTCCCTAATTTACATTTGTACGGGTTGAATTCCCATAATTGCGAAGGCGTTTCTTTTCCCTTCTTTTAGCCAATATTCGCGCCAGTTTTCTCATGCTCACCACTTGGTCACTCTCATCAATAATATCGATACCAAACAAACTTTCCACTAAATCTTCGACAGTTAGCACGCCCTCTAACCCACCATATTCATCTACAATAAGTAACATATTGCCACGTTGCGAATGCAAAGGACCGAAGGCTTTAGCTAATGGCATACTACTTAATATTGTGACCATGTCTTTTTGATATGATTTAAGATCTCTATCAACATGACCTCGAGCGAAGGCTAATAATATGTCCGATTTTAAGACATAACCGGTAATTTTTTCTGGTTCCCCATCTTCGTAAACCGGGATACGTGAAAATGATACTTCTGCATGTTTTTGTAAAAATGTTTCAACTGTCATCGTGTCAGGTAACGAAAAGACGACGGTTCTATGAGTCATGGCTTGACGTACTTTGAGTTGTTGTAAGCTGAGTAAGTTCTGCATCACTGTAGCCTCACGAGCAGCTATTTGGCCTTCTTCCAAAGACAAAGCAGTCATCGCAAATAACTCATCTCTATTTAAACCAATTAGGGGAGACTCATCATGCATTCTAGATGTCATTTTCTGCGCCATCTGTACAAAGGGCCACAATATAATCATCAGATATTTTAAAAAATAAGCAGTAGACGGAGCAAGCTTGCGCCAATATGTTGCCCCAAGAGTTTTAGGAATAATTTCTGAAAATACTAAAATCAGCAACGTCAAAATAGCTGACGCAATTCCTAGGTAAGCATCACCAAATACTACGGCAGCTTGCGCCCCGGCTCCCGCCGCGCCCATAGTATGCGCGATAGTATTCAAGCTCAAGATAGCGGCAAGAGGTCGATTTATATCGCTCACTTGTTTTTTTAATAATTTGCCGGATGGATGGCCACTTTTTTCTAATACAGAAATGTAAGCGGACGAAATACTGAGGATTACCGCTTCTGCAATAGAGCAGACAAACGAGAAACCTAACGCGACAAAAATGTATATCAACAACAAAAGCATAAGGATTAAATCTCAGAGGATGACGTAAATAACATCATATAAAATTGGTGATTGGCATGTTGCTAGCTTATCAAATCATAAGCACATAACGTAGTATTAATGAAAACAAAAGGAATTTGTGTAAGAAGTGACTGGCAAACAATTTAATGGCGGAGTGGACGAGACTCGAACTCGCGACCCCCGGCGTGACAGGCCGGTATTCTAACCAACTGAACTACCACTCCGCATATAAATTGTATTTTGTTTTGATGTTGGCGGAGTGGAC
>CAZMDX010000269.1:0-2524 GCA_964564805.1 uncultured Pseudoalteromonas sp.
AGATAAAGCATTTACTAAACGTTGGTTTTAGGTTTAGCGTTGACCAAAAAATAAAATTTTATTGGTTAACGCTTACCCAAATAGAACAAGTATCATTTAGAAGAAAGTTAAGGCAAGACATTATGGTTGTGAACTAGATCCTTTCCGTGTAATTTTTCCGCTAAAAAACCATAACCACCCTCGTGTTATGTCAACTAATTCATAACAAGCCGCAGCGCTAAATTTTTTGGTGGCAACATCAATTCCAAGGTTCTTTGTTAATTAAACATTGAGCTTGTCACTTCAGACAAGCGCAATAGCAGCCAAAGGGCTTCTACACTTTTTACACACATAAATTTGTTTGCCGTTGATTACTTTGCTATGCCTTCTGATACTTAATTCTACGGGTCCACATTGACATTGATAATGAAAACTTTTTCCCTTTACTTTGGTCACATCCATTTGATGGTAGGTTTGCCCTTTTAAACTAAAAAGCTTAAACATTAAGTTTTGCCACTCTTTACCGTGAGGGCGAACTTTACCAAAAAGCCAATAAGCTAGTAAATGACAAACCTCATGAGGAACAACCTCCTCTAAAAATACATCCACATTGTCATCTAGCAATATAGGATTAAAGCGTAATTCATTTGTTTGTAGCCGAGCACAACCCGCGATTTTGCCCTTTTGGCTAAACCTTATTTTTGGTAGAAAAAAATGTTGATCAAAGTGAGTTGAAGCATGCTCAATACATTGTTTAACTTTTTTTATAACTAATTGTTGAGTAGATAAAGACAAAGGAATTCTGTTGTTCACTATGATTAGCCGCCGAATGTTCAATGATATACCAATTATCCTCAATATTTAACGCCTAGAATGTGTGCGTTTTTTTTCAAATGTTGAAGAGTCGAGTAGTAACCTTACTGAATACATTTCATGAGTTGACTATGTTTGCTATAAATTTCTCTAAAACACTCTTTTCAGAGCTTGGTGAATGCAGTATTTTCTAGTGGGATTAATGCTACAAATAGAGAAAGTTGATTACCTTTATTGTATCGATGCAAGATCTACAACAACGCCGTTTTTTAGATTTCCATCTTTTAGTGGAATCGACAGATGTAAATTTTGGCGCATAAGTGTATGGAGGTATTGTCATGAAATGGGCGGGTCAAGGAGTTTATGCCTATGTTGCGCAGTGGGGAGCACATTATTGAGTCACTGTGTCTATTGTTGGTATACAATTTATTAGGTCGATTTTAGTTGAGCTGATGGTGACGCTTACTGCTCAAATTGTGCACACGGAAAAAAAAGGTATACATATCTATATTCGGGTTTTAGCTGGGGATCCTACACAAGATATAATGTTTGAAACAGGTTATTGTATCATGGCTCTTGTGGTTCGCGATCCAGCCGGTTACTCAGTCGAAATACCTAGCTGGGAGTAAAAATAAAACAAGATCTTGGCCTAGAAAAATATACCACTCAAGCAAAAGAGTCTGCTAGAAGTCTAGTTCAGGAACTGTCAGCTGCAATATATGAAAAAATCGATATGTCTGCTATTTTTCATAAAACGATATTGTAAAGTTCTAGACGTAAATTTTTCTGGTATTACCGATGATTTTAGATGTGTGCAGATCTGACATTTCAAAAAATAAAGTGTGACTCAATGGAGAATCAGAATGTCTGCTCACTGACGATTCAGGTGTTAAGCTTGAAAAGTAAGTTTTAAAAATTGAAATTAATCACCCTGAATGAAAAACATCATATTAATCCATCTATCGTGTACTTTTTTCCCTTGGTTTGCCCCGTTACACCAAATTTTTTCACAATAAATGAACGGTAAAAAAGATATTAACTAATAAAACACTATACAAATATTGCATCAATAACTCTTAAACTTTAAATGACTAAAAAAGCCCAACATCCGTGTTGAGCTTGTATTAAAAGTCTGATCGCTCTTAGCTAATGTAATTGATGCATTTTAATACGTATTATTGGCAATAGTAAAAAACGAGTATTATATTTCGCAAGGTAAGCAATAAGCATAGACCCCTTTAGGGTCATTCAATTTTGCTACCGCTTCCAAGTCCGCAGTAATTTCTTTAACTAGACTTAATATAGTACTCGATTTTTCTACATGAAAAGCGCCTTCAAAAGTAACAGAGGCATTTTGTAGTAACTCTTTCCAGAATAATTCGCTTTTAGACAAGGTTTTCTGGATATATTGAGTGTCATAGGTTTCTAAATTGGCTAAGTTAGCGGCAGATTTTATGCCATCTTCCAGGTAACCTATTTCATCGACTAAGCCTAATTCAAGAGCTGTTTCTCCAATCCAAACACGTCCTTGGGCTATTTGATCAACTTGGTTTTTACTCATCTCACGCTTATCAGCAACCAGTGATATAAATTGATCATAGCCATGTTCGATGCCTCTTTGCATTATGGCAGCTAACTTAGGGTCAAGTGTTTTTGTGATCCCCATGCCTGCAAATTCAGTCGTGCCCACCCCATCGGTATTAACACCTAAATAATCCAAGGTGTTTTCAAA
>CAZMDX010000270.1:0-5174 GCA_964564805.1 uncultured Pseudoalteromonas sp.
TAACAGTGAACAAATAATGCTGAGTCTGCATGCTTTAATCACCAAGTTATCTATACGGTTTTCAAAAGCTAAAATAGGTTGTTTTTCAATTTTACAATGTCCACAGAAACAAGCCGCTAGACAATTACTCATTATCGAACAACTTAATACCCATGTGCGTAAACAAGCAGGCAATCAATACCACTATTTTGAATTTAATGAGGTCTTGCGTAACCAAGCCAAGTGGTTTGCTGACGACGGCCTGCACTTAACCCCAGAGGCTTATCAGATGCTGAATAAGTTTTACCAACCTGTTATTGAAAACTGGGCAGCTTGTTAGCGTTACACCCTAAATAATTGCTCAAAACAGATTACCCATCACCTTCTAAAGGAACGTTATCTTGAATATTTATAACCGCACAACACCCCTTATTTCTTTTCTGATGTTTTCTATAACATTGTTTTTTAGCAGTCTAAGCAGGGCAACAAGCATTAATGATGTAATTCACGAGGAAGTCACTATCTGGAGTCAAGGAGTACGCCTTGCAGCTGATCTTTATAAACCTAAGGGTTTAAACGCCACACAAACATTACCCGGTATATTACTGGTTCCCGGATGGGGTGGCAGTAAAGAGAATTTAAAAAAACATTATGGACCTCAGTTTGCGGAACTTGGTTTTATTGTGATCGCTTTTGATTATAAAAGTTGGGGCCAAAGTGATGGACCAATTGTGCCCACTAAAACATTGCCTCATTCGGAGGAGGCAGCAAAGCTTGATATCAATGCCACCCATATTCGAAAAGTGGTTGAGCCATTTTCCATGTTAGCCGATGTACGGGCTGCTTTACATTATCTTGGCGGCGAGCCACGAGTCATGCCTAATAACCTAGGTATATGGGGTACCAGCCTCGGTGGCGGATTAGCCATGGTAATGGCCGCCAGTGATGACCGTATTAAGGTATTAGTTAATCAGATGGGACCAGTCAATTATGTGCATAATTTTCGGGAACTGCCTATGGCTATGGCCCGTAAAATCGAAACATTAACCGCACGAGGAATACTGCCACCCTATCCTGACGCTACCATGGCTAAAAACCCTGCGCTTAAGGGTTATCCTAACTGGGCAGCGATGAAACGCTTTAACCCCATGAATTATGTGGACCAGTTAAACATTCCCACACTGATTATTGATGCTGAAAATGAAACATTATTTGACCGCACTCAAAATGGCGTACTGCTATACAACAGTATTAAAGAACGTCTGGACGCTAAGTATATTGCCTATCCTGGTGGACATTACGACCTGTATAAGGGAGACAATCAAAAAGCAGCTTTCAAAGAAGCCTCTGATTGGTTGGTCAAATATTTAAAATAGTAGGATTTGAGCAAAACAAACATCTCGAACCAAACATCTACTTTCAGGTGATGTGAGTCACCTCGAGTGGGAATTTCCACATTTTTTACCTAAAACATATTGCCAATTCATGCTTTAAAATAAATAAAAAAAGTTATTCATTTTTCAATGGTTGGACAGTTTAGCCATATTTTCCTTATTTCTTTGTCGGTATTGTGAATAAATTCAAGGTTGAATATTCACATGGAGTTTAAATTAATGAAAATATTAAATGTAAAATTAATGGTAATAATATTTATCTTACAGATGACTTTTGCACATAGCACTATGGCTGGCTTAATTGGTCCTGATAACTGGAATGGAGACAACATTGACGGCTTTCTGGGTGATGATGTTTTCTCTGGTATTGAAACCTCAGTGACCTTGCTAGATTTTAACGGTCAATGGATATACACAGCGATAGGACGAGAGTCGGGCCATAAAAATGATATTGATAAGACAGTAAGCGCCGGTCTACTAGGGGCAGATACGTTATTGACATTCTCAACTTCCAACGATAGTAATTGGGGTGTCTGGGACACTGTTGACTTTAATAAAGAAAACCTGTTCTTCGAAGACTCTGACGGCCCTTGGAATGTGGGTCTTGATTCTTTTGGAGTCGACAATATTGACGGTTTTAAATTATTTCGACTCACTGAGAACACCACACTAACTTACCTAGCCGGTAATACCAGTTTATCTCTTTTTGTTGGCGATATTATTGTTGGTTTCAACGATAATCATTCAAACAAATCTGATCGTGACTATGACGACATAATTATTGCAATGCGAGCCACGGATGTCCCAGCACCTGCGACGTTAGCCTTATTCGGATTAGCAATAGTCGGGTTAGTGTTCACAAGGCGTAAAACAGCTTAAATTAATCACATCGGTATGATAGAAAGCCTGCTTTTAAAGGCGGCTTTCTAATAAGCTAAATACCTTCATTATTTCTTATTCCTCAGCAAAATTTTCTCTGCGTATCTATTTAAAACACATACCTCTTTAATAGCAGACGTATTTTTAACAAACGGCGTATCTTATAATCGGTTGATATTGTTAGTTGTTATAGTCGTGGCAACTGATTCAACAATGGAGGCATAAAGTTCATTAGATTTTAAAAAAAGTTATTTTTGAAGCATACACCGCTAAGAGAAAATACAGGAGATATGATAATTTTTCCCTTAATTATCACTCAAAAACCAACACATCTCTAGCGTATTTAATCGTTTATCTGAACAGCAGAAAACCCTCAGTTCTTAACTTGAATTATTTAGAGAAATGATTGAATAGGACCTGATGCCGCATGTTCATCATGGTTACGCTATTTATAAGCTCCTTGGAAATAAATCAAAGAAACAAGTCATATATAAGGGTGTGCATTAGCTATGGTGGGCTATTTAGCTGTCATTCATGTTAACGCTCTAAGTCAGTACGAAAATCAGGAAATGACCTTCCAACCTGGGATAAAACAAAAATAGATAAAAGAACAGCAGTGGTAAAACACTATGTCCGAGACGAGCGAACCTAAAAACATTATAATTATTTTTAAATTTCGCCTAGATAGAAAGACAAAACTGTGAAAGGACTTTGGTATGGTTATCGAGGGCATTAGTTTAATCAACGCTAAACAAGCACAAGTGACTGCCAGAATAAGGTCTTCAGATATACAAACACCAACATTGGAAATTGATAAATCAGAAAGTCAATTTTTACATAACTTTAAAGGTTAATTTCTATTAGTTAGTAAAAAAGGTAAAAACAGTCAACGGACTAGTCTAGTGGCGCAATTAATATCGAAGATGAGATGAATCTTATGCTCGGCTCACGTGAAAAACAGCTTGGATGAAAGGTTAAAAGATAAACTGAATGATGCCCCTAGGGACGTACATTATTTGACATTTTTTAATATGTCTAAAACTAAAGCTTTTAGCAAACATACCGGATACTTTGACACCGGCATGTCAATAACCTTTCTATTTTTTCGCTATTTTTGTTGTATTACGACCTATTATTTAGGGCTCAAATCGACACCCAATGAGGCAGCCGCTTTAGCGACATATTTATTGGTTTGCATCCAGCCAGCTTTTAATTCTTCTGCATTAGCTTGGTCTTCAAGCGCATCCCAACTGGCTAACAGATTTTCTGGGGTTTGTTGCTCTGGCGATAAATAGATCCCATCAGTTTCTTTAATGACTGCTCTTGCGTATCCCCCCGCCCCACAACCTAAAATGGTACGATTAGGTGCACTTTTTGCGACTAAAGCTAACAAGCCAGTAGTAACAGATTCTACTGTCATCAGTTCCAACACACGTTTATCTTCAATCAGCTCTTCAGTCATGGCTGTGCGCGCTGTGGGTGATAAGCAGTTGATCTGAATATTGTTCTTTTGACCTTCGATACACAGCGTGTTCATTAAACCCACGACTGCCATTTTGGCTGCACCGTAGTTTGCCTGACCGAAGTTACCGTATAATCCTGAAGACGAAGTGGTCATCACAATACGACCATAGTTTTGCTGCTTCATGATGCTCCATACTGCTTTAGCGCAGTTAGTCGATCCCATAAGATGCACATCAACCACCAGTTTGAAATCTTCGATAGGCATATTAGCGAAAGATTTATCTCTCAATATGCCAGCATTGTTAACCAAAATATCAATACGCCCCCATTTTTCCATTGCCTGCTCGACCATGCTTTTTACTTGTTGCATATTGGCAACATTGGCACCATTAGCCATCGCTTCACCGCCAGCCTTTTCTATTTCTGCTACTACAGCTAAAGACCCTTCAGACATTGAGCCATCTGTTGCAGCCAAATCGTTGACCACTACTTTTGCTCCTCTTGCTGCTAAAGCCAATGCGTGGGAGCGGCCTAAACCTGCGCCTGCACCTGTCACTATTGCTACTTGGTCGTCGTATCTAATTGTCATAAGGTTCTCAAATTTTAAAGGGTTAATGTAAATGGCTAATATAAAAGATTAATTGTTAAGGTGAGCGTACCAATTTTTTATGGATGAATGATGGTCATCGTTGGCCACTGTGCAGTTAGTGCAGTTTTATCTACTGATTCGATTTCAATATTGACATTCCAAGTAAGCAAGAATTGCCCCGGTCTTTTTTCAAACACATTGGCTAGTACCATATGCCCTCGGAACTTACTCTTGACGTTTACAGGCTGCAAAAACCAAATTTTATCAAAACCTTAGTTTAATCCCATCAAGGTATTTTCTAAATTAATGCCCGCGTCGTGGGCAACGGCCGACAATAAAAATAGAGATAAAAAACCATGGGCAATAGTGCTGCCAAAAGGTGTCTGCTATGCCTTAACGGGATCAATATGAATAAATTGATGATCGTGAGTCGCATCTGCAAAAGTATCTATTTGCTCTTGGGTAATAGTAAACCAGCGTGACACGCCAGTTTTTTTTCCAACATAGTTGGTTAAATCTTGTGCGTGCATTGTAATTGACATGGAAAACCTCCTATCTGTATTTGCTTGTCATTATGCTTTAAAGTAATTTTTGGTAATGGGTTTTTACCCGTCGTTTGTCGATTTTACCCGAGCCTAAACGGGGTAATTTTTGCTCAACTAGCCAAATTTTACTTGGCACTTTAAAGTGGGCAATTAAACTAGTAAGAAATGACCTCAAACTATCTTCATCAATCTCTTTAATATTTTTAACGTAAGCCACTGCTCCAGGCACTTCGCCCAAACGAGGATCAGGTAAAGCAAATACAGAAGCTTCAATCACTTGACTATGTTTATACAGTGCGGATTCAACCTCTAAACAAGATATGT
>CAZMDX010000271.1:0-2557 GCA_964564805.1 uncultured Pseudoalteromonas sp.
TTTAATAGAAAAAGTCGAAGACTTAAAAGGCCGTGACATTATTGATTTAGATGTTGCAGAAAAATCTTCCGTTACCGAAACCATGTTAATTTGCTCAGGTAATTCTAAACGTCATGTTATTTCAATTGCCGAAAATGTCGTAGTTGAAGCTAAACAAGCTGGCACTGCACCTTTAAGCATTGAAGGTCGTGAAAGTGGTGATTGGGTTTTAGTCGATTTAGGCGACGTGGTCTTGCATGTAATGCAAGATGATGCTCGGGATTTCTATCAATTGGAAAAACTCTGGGGCTAAGTGACCGTTGCGCATTCAGATGATAGCAGTGGGCATGAAAATGCCCGTTTGGGTAGAACAGGGATTTTCAGAATATTGCAGACGCTTTCCTGCTGATATGCCTTTACATTTAACTGAAATAGTTGCTGGTAAACGAGGTAAGAACGCGGATATAAAGCGTATTTTACACAAAGAGGGTGAGTTAACTTTAGCTGCTATTCCCAAAGGCAACAAAGTGGTCACTTTAGAGGTTACAGGCGTGCCTTGGGATACTCTTAAATTAGCTAAAACTATGCAAAATTGGCAAATGGATGGCCGAGATGTAAGTTTATTGATTGGTGGTCCCGAAGGTTTAGCACCCGATTGTATAAAAGTTGCGGAACAAAAGTGGTCATTGTCTAGTCTTACCTTGCCACACCCTCTGGTACGCATAATTGTAGCTGAGAGCCTTTATCGAGCTTGGTCAATTAATAATAACCATCCTTACCATAGAGAATAACATTGCCTTCACCACGCATCCTAATAAAAGACCACTCAGCAGAAGCGAACCTTTTTGCTAGGCGAACTTTTATCGGGTTACTTGTGGTTTTTTTTATGGTGGGCATGGTGTTAACGAATTTGTATTATTTACAAATAAGTCGATTTGAAGATTACCAGACACGTGCAGACGGCAACCGAATAAAGGTATTACCTGTAGCACCTAACCGCGGTTTGATATATGACCGTAATGGCATATTGCTTGCCGAAAATCGTCCAGTATTTAGTCTACAACTCATCCCAGAAGAGATTGAGGACCTAGAGTCGACTGTCGACGAGCTTAGTAAATTACTGAGCATTGACGAAGAGGACCTTAGTGATTTTTATCAAGATTTAAAGGGGACTAGGCGCTTCAAGCCAGTCAATTTGATCAACCGTTTGAAGCCTAAAGAAGTCGCATTATTTTCTGTCAAACAACACAAATATCCGGGTGTATCTGTTGAGGCTAGACTCGCTCGATATTATCCTTACAGCAGTGCTCTCACTCATGTTTTAGGGTATGTTGCCAAAATCAACAAGAAAGATTTACAGAAACTCAATGAAGCTGGCTTTGAAGCCAATTATGCAGCAACTTATGATATAGGTAAAAGGGGCATAGAGAAATATCACGAAGAAGTGCTTCACGGTAAAGTGGGATTTCAAGAGGTAGAGGTGAATAATCGAGGTAGAATAATACGCACATTAGACTTCAACCCACCTATTCCCGGTCAAGATATTGTATTAAATATTGATATGAACTTACAACTCGAAGCAGAGAAAGCCTTTGCAGGTAAAAAAGGCTCTGTTGTTGCCATTGATCCTCGAGATGGAGGTGTTCTTGCCCTTTACAGTAGCCCAAGCTACGACCCCAATTTGTTTGTGCATGGTATTAGCAGTAAGAATTATAAGAAATTACTGACTATAGAGCGTCCTTTATTTAACCGTGCAACGCAGGGACAATATCCGCCAGCATCGACAGTTAAACCCCTTTTAGCATTAACAGGGCTCGAAGAAAGAGTGATTACACCTGAAACTCGAATTTATGATATCGGTAAATATCAATTAAAAAATGTTGAACGTGTTTGGCGAGACCACAATCCTTGGGGCCACGGTTGGGTAGATGTGACTAAAGCAATAGAAGTGTCTTGTGATATTTTCTTTTATGATTTGGCCTATAAGTTAGGCATCGACCGAATAAGTGAAAGCATGAATGAGTTTGGCTTTGGTGATTATACCGGTATCGACCTTCATGAAGAAGCAGATGGTATTATGCCGAGCAGAGGTATTGTAAAGGCCCTATTTAACCGCCCTTGGTACATCGGTGACACCATCAACATAGGCATAGGACAGAGCTATTGGACAGCCACACCTGTTCAACTTACCCAATCAATAACCACATTAATTAATAAGGGCAGACGCATTATTCCGCAAATTATTCGCGGTAATATGCAAAAAGAGACGGTCATCGTGCAGGCTATTAAAGAAAGGCGTCCCATAGTCATAAAGAACGAGCACAACTGGGATGTAATATTGGATGCCATGTATGGTACGGTCAATAGGGAAGGTTCTGCACGAAACGCATTTAGAGGCGCCCATTATATTTCCGCAGGTAAAACTGGTACCGCGCAATTAGTTAGCATCGCACAAGACGAAAAGTATGATGCCTCAAAACTTTCTAAGAAGAATCATGATAACGCTATGTATGTAGGTTATGCACCCTATGACAAACCACAAATAGCGCTATCTGTGGTATTAGAAAATGCAGGACAC
>CAZMDX010000272.1:0-3668 GCA_964564805.1 uncultured Pseudoalteromonas sp.
CATTATGAATATGGTCAAATGTCACAACATTTTTGAATAAGTTACTGTGGGTGTCTCGCTAATGTTTATGTGTCATTCAAAATTATTTAATGTTTTAAACTCGAGCATTTATAGTTAAGCTCTTTTTTTTTTTTCAAGTTGGCTTATGGTTGTTGCTTACGGAATAAGGACCAGTGTTTGTAACTGGTTTAAGGATTGATGTTGAAATTTTGTTTTTATATCCAAATTGTTTTATTGCTGCAAATCTCACCTGCATTCACCGCAGAAAGGGGGGCCAATCCACAATTTAGAATGTCTTATGGAGGCGGTGGAGGTCGGCAACCATTTGTAGAATTGATGCAATCAATATACGAAGAGTTGGGTTTCAACGTTTCTATCATCTCTGCACCTCCTAAACGTGGCATCATGCTTCTCAACAGTGATTTAGTTGATGCTGATGTGATTAGGCTCAAGCGTACCGTTGTAAAATATAAAAATATTATGGTCGTTGAGCCTGCATTGGTCAAAGGGTACTTAGTGTTGATTTGTCATAAAGACATATTATGTGACTTAAGTATTTTAAAAAATAAAACGGTAAAGATTAATACTCACGCAGGCATCTTGAATTTGTTCGATATTGGGGAGCTCAATGCGCAGACTATTATTAGTGAGATGACTATCAACACCTTGCATATGATAGAAAAAGGCCGAGTTTTTTATTCGTTAAATACTATGGATGAACCAATGCTGAGAGGTTTGTCACCTAAGTTAAATTATATAAAGATAAAAGATGTTTATGGCTACCATGTCATTAATAAAAAACATGCTTATCTACTGCCAAAAATACAAAAAAAATTGCGTCAGAGACTGCCAGCATTTCTTAACCTTCGAGGGCAAGTTCGTTGAAAATGAATGTTAGGCCTGAAAAGTCAAAACCGATGATTTTTTGGTGGCTTTGTCGCTGCTTTTATTTTTAATTCTTATGTACTGTGGCCAAAAGTTGCGGATGCAGGCCTTGTATTTTGCGTCTATATGCTAATGGTCTAAATTTAAACAACTATACATAAACAATATTTAACAAGACAATCATCGTAATTAATCAATATATGTAGAGTTAATTAACAATATATACACTGGGTGTCTTTGTATTTTCTATCACTCCAATATCCATAAGCGAGGTTTAGTGAGCCTCATTGTTTTACTTATTGACAGTCTCTCGTTTTGTGTAAGCTTTTATGTATCTGGTTGACCTATCATGCTATTAGTTTGTACAGATATAGATTAAAAATAATGGCTTTTATATATATCTATACAAAACTTTATTGCAAATGATAATTGTTATTATTATTATTTGTTTGCTGTGTATTTATGTTAGGACACTTTAGATACAAAATATTCAGATTAAGAAATGAACAAAAACCTTGATTTTCTGTACATATCGGGTGGCAGACTGATTTATTATTTTTAATAAAGGTGGTATTTCGAAGAAATCAATACAGCACTTAAACGACAAAGAGTTACTCAAAGCTACATCAAGGACCTGAGAATTTTTTAACAAACAGATTTTTATAAATAAATTTTTTGACACTGAAACTTACTATAAACACCGTAAATTGGAGACATTAAAATGAAAAAACTATTAACTCTTATTACCATGCTTTGGGCGACAAACAGTATGGCATTAGAACTGGTTATCGGTGAAGAGCGCTTAGAGCCCGGGCTAGTCTTTATTTTTGAAGGAGCAATTAAAGACCACGTCCAACCATCAGGGTTGCACCTTAAGGAGAATGAGACACATGTGCATATTGAGGCAAGAGCCAACTGGGATATTAAAAACATACCAACAGGTACACCCGGTGGTGGATTTATTCCATACCTTCATATTACCGCTCGGGTCATTAATCAAAAAACAGGGTTAAGTACTTTTATTGACGTGGTGCCGCATATCAATTTAGTTGATAACTTTCACTATGCTCGGAATATTACACTACCTGGCAGTATTGATGACAAATATACGGTGACGTTCAACATTATTCCTCCAGCGCATACTGAGTTAGCAATCCACAGAGACTGGCTTAACACTTATGGAAAAAACCTATCGATAGAACAAAAATATACTTATAAAGATGTCGATTTTTCGGAGATTGCAAGGGCAACTAGAACTAAAAAGTAGCTTCGTTATCTGAATGTATTAAGGATGTAGTGAGATATTTTAATTGCATGCTATTGATAATGATTATCATTTAGATTAAAGTGCAGGTGGTGATTATGTTAAGTGGACTGGTTTTTACCTAGCGTAATCATTTGGGCAGGTATTTTCCGAGGGTACCTGCCCAACACGACTAAAAAATAATGTTTCTGCGAATTAATACCTTTCCGATTACTTTTTTTACGCAAACTCTTTACGAATTTTCTTTAGCTATTAAATCAAAACTATAGAAAGTTTGCGTTAACGGCTCTCGGAGTATTCAAATTAATCTATCACTATCATCGAACCTTTTTTTCTTCTAAATATCGCGACGTAGGCAACCGTCGTTTGGTTGTTGCTGCGAGTCATTAAAAATTTCATGTGTAATGCTAGGTTGCAATACCATTAAAAAAGATATGAAAAAAGTCAGCTGAGTTTTCTAAAGCGTTTTCTTCATTGATAGAGTCACCAAGATCAGGGATTGATTCAATAGCACCTGCGATGATGTTTTCCGCTACCAGTAAATCAACTTGTTTAATGCTTTTATCATCTATGCCTAGTTGGATGATGTCACCAAATAGGTCTCTTATTTTGCTGGTGGTGCTCTCCATTTCTTGTCTTTTATCAATATCCAAAGACCACATTCTGGCATATCGAATTAAAGGGCCTTGTTCACCAACCTGAATACTAAAAAGTTTTTGTGCTGCGTAAGCTAATTTTTCTAATCCATTGTTATTTATCGCTAATGAGTCCTCCAATACCTTGCTTTCAATATTAATAGTACGCTCAAAACACTTAATAAGCAGATCATCTTTATTTTTGATGTGGTAGTAAAAAGCACCTTTGGTGACACCTAGCGATTGAGCTAATTCATCTAGAGATGTGCCCTTAAATCCTTTTTGATTGAAAAATATTGAACCAACACGATAGAAGGCTTCCTGTTTTATTTTATTTTGTTGATTTCTATCGAAGCCTGCAGGCGCCAATTGTTCTTTGGCAAGGTTAGTTACAGTAAAACTTAATGCGGAGGTTTGATTATTTAAGCCATATTTAATGATAGATAACCATTGCTGGTAAGCGTCCTCTCGGCTTTCATCATCAATTGAGTGCAACCAAACAGGAAGCCAAAATATGGCGCCCCATAGGGCACTGGCTGTCTTTGCGGGTTGAACGTTTTGAATGCTGCCGTCGATTTGACCTTGCTCAATTAACGCCATCACTTGCACCACAAATGTACGAATAAATTCAGAAATTTCTTTTTTATGCTGACTTGATAAAGAGGATATTTCAGTGAAACCGGCCAGGTGACCGCGGCTGCCATTAATAATGCCGTTTAAGCATTTGAAATTTAATCGCAGCAGGTGTTCAATTTTGTTCATTGCAGAGCCGTCGGAATCCTTTGCACTGGTTATCATGGCTTGAAGCTCAACACATGTGTTTAAGTAACATTGATGAACCAGTTCTTCTTTATTTTTTGCATAATAATAGAGGCTGGTTTTAG
>CAZMDX010000273.1:0-3789 GCA_964564805.1 uncultured Pseudoalteromonas sp.
TTGTTGAAGGTGAGGGGCAAATCAAAGCCATAGTGATTGGAGCAGGCAATCCAATTTTAACAACGCCTAATGGACAGCAATTAGATAAAGCCTTTGAGGATCTAGAATTTGTTGTGGCAGTGGATTTTTATATTACTGAAACCTCACGCCATGCGGATATTATTTTACCACCTGTGACAGCTTTAGAACGTGACCATTATGATATTGTTTTCCATAACTTTGCAGTAAGAAATAGCACCAAATTTTCGCCAGCGATTTTTCCTCCTATTGAAACAAGCAAAACCGATTGGCAAATATACCTTGGACTAGCTGAACGTTTAGATACGTTAAACGGTTTACCCACGGACAGGTATCAAATACTTTGGCAAAAAGAACCCAAAGGTGTTGTAGATGACTTGTTAAAAAGTAGTCGATATCGACATGAAGACGAAGTGTTAAGCATTGATTTATTATTGAAAAAGCCACACGGAATTGATTTAGGTCCACTTCAGCCTGATTTACCTGGAGCCATTTATCATAATGATAAAAAAATCAACTTGAGCTTTGATTACTTTATGGCTGATTTAACCCGTCTAGAAACTCACTTCTATGCTACTAAAGAAACCCATGAAGATAGTTTGCAATTGATTGGTCGTCGCCATCTTAAAACCAATAACTCTTGGCTGCATAACAGCAAACGAATGGTTAAGGGCACTAATAACGGCTGGTCTAGGTGTACTGCACAAATTCACCCTGATGATGCGAGTAAACATAACATTCAAGAGCAACAGATGATCAAGGTTACATCTAGGGTAGGGCAAGTATCGTTGCCCGCAGAAATAACCGAGAAAATCATGCCTGGCGTAATTTCGATTCCTCATGGTTGGGGCCACAATAAAAAAGGTAGTCAATGGCAAACCGCTGAGCAACATGCAGGAGTGAGTGTCAACGACCTAACCGATGAAATGGTGTTAGATGAGTTGTCGGGCAACGCTGTTTTAAATGGTGTACCCGTGACAATTGAGGCTGCCTAGTTGTGCAAAAAACAGCCTGATATAAAAGAATCTGACATAAAAAACTCTGAAAATGCTGTAATGATACAAAATTTGGGATCTAATTATTCAGATCCTTTTTATTGTTTGAAGATTTGTTGATGTGATCAGTTGCTATCCTAGTGGCAACTGATCCGAAATTTGTTGTTGTTTTTTACATTCTACAAGATATAACTCAGCTTGAACCTTACCATAATTTTTCTGCAGCTCATGTTAGTCAAAAAACCACTCTGTGAATAGCTCAAATGCTAGCATAATCATAATTGGCAATAGTGACAAACCTAAACACTAAACAATACTTTCGGAATGATCTTTTTCATTAGCACTCGTATCGATAAATAATATTATTATTTATGATTTGCCAGTAATTTAGCACTAATTTTGTTTATTGGTCAGGATCAGCTAGTCATAGAATATAAAATATAGCTTCGATAACATCCCATAATTTCAACGCATGAAAAAGTAGATTAGTTATGTTTATTTCAAAATAATAGTGATGTTAAGGTTACTTACTAATAGGAATAAGAGTAGATGAAATATGGAGAACCAATCAAGATTGAAGCCCGTTTTATGTATAAAGCGGACCAAATATAAAATATCATCGGCTAGCCGCAAAGAGTTAAAAACATCTACATAATTTCACTATTGCTTAAAACTGCTATGTACTCAAATCAGCCCTTCGTGGGCTCATTTTTTTATGTTACATACGGTCAGAACTTTAAATATATGACCTTTTCCTATGTGCCCAGCCTGTGTGAAAACTCTAATTTAAGGCTTTCTAGAATATGCGCAGAATTTACAAGCAGAGAGGATTAAAAGGCCAGTGAATGATTGGGTTGGTATTAGCTAACCAAAGCGATATCTCATAACTTTTTGAGTCTTAAAACTCGACATAAAAAGCTATTTTTTAGTTTTCACACGGCCTGTGCGAAAAGGAGTCAGTGGGCCTACTTTAATTGAGCTGATTTTTGCCACAAAATTGTCACTCTTGCTCCCAGCTAAAAGGGCAAGTTTTGACCTTTAGCTGTCATAAGGGAATTCCTTCTATCAAATGATATTAAGCGAAAAATCATCATAAAATTAATCAAACTTGATTGGCAGGTATGAGCGAATTGCTGACCTTTTCTTCCGTCACACTTAATCCAAGAAATTCCATATTGCGGACATTAGCTGATATTCACTAACAGTTTCTAAAGTGCAATTTCCGACATAGAATTTTCATTAGATATTGCAATAAGAAAAACCTATAGCGGACATTCCATAGAGTGTCTAAAGCGGCGTGCTGATACTGTTGATACTTCATCGTGCATCCATCGGGCTTATTGCACCGGATTTATGCTTACCCAACACGTGGGTATAGATTTGTGTGGTTTTAACATCATCATGCCCCAGTAATTCTTGCACTACTCTGATGTCATGCCCTGTTTCAAGCAGTCTTGTTGCGAAACTATGCCGAAAGGTATGTGATGTAACCCGTTTCAAAATGCCTGCTTCTTGAACTGCTTTTTTTAACGCCTTACGAAATCCTGTTTGATGGAGGTGATGACGACATATATAACCATCGTAAGGGTGCATGCACCGTGTAGTTGAAGGGAATATATATTGCCAAGATAAGTGAGTCGCAGCTTTTGAGTATTTACGAATAAGAGAAGGAGGAAGTGAAGACAGCCCATATCCTTCATCAATATCTTTTTGATGGATGCTCTCTACCTTTTGAATTTGTTTAGTAATCTCAGTCTTAGCCAATTCTGGAAACATGGTTACACGGTCTTTTTGGCCTTTGGAGCGGAAAATAAAAATAGTGTTTCGTTCAAAATCAAAATCCTTTACACGTAGTTTCAGCACCTCTGATATACGGAATCCCGCACCATACATGAGTGTGCCAATAGTATTATGAACACCTCGTAATTTATCGATTACAGTAATTGCATCACTATGACTTAATACTTCAGGAACTCGGACAGGGGTCTTAGCAAATGTAAAAGTCATATTGGTTAAGTCCATTTCGAGCACGTGGCGATACATAAAAATAACGGCACACAAAGCTTGGTTTTGAGTGCTTGGCGAGACTTTTAGTGTTATAGCAAGGTGAGTTAAAAACTGCTCTACCTCTAATTCACCCATATCTTTAGGATGACGCTTACCGTTGAAATAAATAAATCGCAGGATCCAATGAAGGTAGGCTTTTTCAGTTTTTAAGCTATACCTTTTGGTTCGCAAGATAATTCGAATTGACTCTATAAAAGGTGACTTTGCCATGATATTTCTCTTTCAAATTAAAACTGTATGCGTATACAGGTATAATGCATGTTTTTATATAATGCCAATATTGCTTCCTACTATGTAAACTTCTGAAGTCTCGCTTTGTTTTCTAAAAAAAGCTAAGTTATTAATTTAACAATGGAAAATATTTTCCACATAGTTTTTAATAGGAAGCAGAAAAGTCGCGCTAAAGTCAGGTCTCCTTTTGCTTTTGCAACTCTTTGTAGTTTTGATAGCATGAAAGTTAAAAATAATTTATAAAATCAAAAGGTAAGTGCTGATGATAGTGGAAATTTTTATCAAATCGAGAAGTTACATATACGACATGCTCGATAATAAGCGTTATGTGGCAAGGAGGCATCCGTGGGAATTGAGCAACTAAATGGGTTTCAACTAGAAGCCGTTCATTTTGGCACCGCATTCTACAATTTAGTATTTGATGGAGAGCAACATGGTAAAGTCACAACTTTTCATGTTGGTACAAATTACTATATTT
>CAZMDX010000274.1:0-19536 GCA_964564805.1 uncultured Pseudoalteromonas sp.
GCTTGTTTAGGCAAACCTTTTGAAACGAGTTTGTCTGGGTGGTGTTCACTCATTAATTTGCGGTAGGCTTTTTTGATACCTTTATCATCATCGGATGTCTTGGCTCCAAGAATTTTATAGGCGTCATTCAAAGATTGTTGTGATGAATACTTTTGTCCACTAGCGTTTTGTTTACCCCCCCCACCTTTTCTAAAGCGCATTTCTGCTTCAAATGCTGACAGTAGATAAAGTAAATCTTGCTGACTAAAGCCTAGATATTGAGATACTGTTTCTAAAATCGCTTGTTCTGATTTATCTAATTTGCCATCAACATAAGCCGCTTGAATGAGGATCTCTAGATACACCTGCAAAATATCGCGACGACCATGGCAAGACTCTTTAAACTCTTGAACTGTTTGTTTCAATGCAAAATCTTCAGCTTTGCCATCCCTAAAGGCTTGTTGGGCCTCTTTACGCACCTCACCTTCAAGGTTCATTTGATCCATTAAAGCACTAGCCATACGTATTTCGACATCACTCACCTTGCCATCTGCTTTGGCAACATGCCCCATCACCGAAAATAAGCAGTGGAAAAAAACAGCTTGAGTTTTAAATTCATCTTTACTGGCAAAAAAACGGTTAAATCCACCCGTTTGATTAAATTTTTTACTATAACTTTTATCGAACATATGTCCGGCCATAAAACCTAAAACCGCACCTGGGATACGCCCAAACATAAAACCAAAAATGGTACCTAAAATTTTACCTATCATCTGCTTCCGTTAACTTTCTATTGTATTTAATTCGGTTAATCGTTGGGGTGTCCCTACGTCTGTCCATCGCCCAGTGAAGTGTCGCGCACTAATTAACTCTTTTTCAATTGCTGCTCGTAGCATAGGAGCTAGTGGTTTCACACCGGACTGTGCTTGCGCGAAAAATTCTCTACGATAAACGGCCATCCCACTGAATGTTAGTTTACATCCTTGCTTGGGGTGTAATCTATGCCCCTCAAAATAAAAATCTCCAGCCAGATTATGGCTAGGATTGTTAACCATGATCAAGTGTGCCTGTATCCCATCGGATAAGTAACTAGGCAGCGTGTCAAAGTCAAAATCAGTGAAAATGTCACCGTTGATCACAACAAACATTTCATCATCCGAATTAGGACAAAGCAATGGTAACGCTTTAATAATTCCTCCAGCTGTTTCTAACGCCTGGCTTTCAGCAGAATAAAATATATCGAGACCAAAACGTTTTCCAGTTCCTAAAACACTTTCAATTTGGTGGCCTAACCATGCATGATTGATAATCACTCGCTGATATCCAGAACGTTTTAGCGATTCAAGGTGATATTCAATCAAGGGTTTACCTTGAATTTTCAACAGCGGTTTGGGAACGGAATCAGTCAAAGGCCTCATTCGCTCTCCCCTTCCCGCAGCCAAGATCATCGCAGTATTAATCTTCACTTTTACGACCCGTGGTACTTCCCTTTAGCTTTTGCAAAACATTGGGTAATACTCGCTCACTAATAAAATTCGCGAACTCAAAATATTCAGGATATTGGCTGGCTTCATCCATTAGGTAGCGCAAGGTGTGAGGGATATCTAACACGTAGTTGGTTTTTTTATCACGGAGGCACAAGCGAGCAAAAATTCCAGCGATCTTAATATGCCTTTGCATACCGACACAGTCGAACCACATCTTAAATTCAGTCCATGGGTATTGGACATAATATTGTGTATGCCATTTTTTTAACCACTCAAGCACTTTTTCATTTGGCCAGTCTTGGTAACTATCCCTAAGCAGTGAAACCGCATCATAAGTGATAGGCCCCACTACCGCATCTTGAAAATCAATTACCCCAATTTCATTATCATTTAGCAACATTAAGTTTCGCGAATGATAGTCTCGGTGCATACCTACTTTAGGTTGTATTAAACATGAATTTTTTACTGTGTTAAAAACCTGACTTAACATGGTCTTTTCTGCCAGACTAAGATCCAACTGCAAGTATTTTTCCAATAACCACTCGGTAAAAATATTTAATTCTCTGTCAATAAATGGACCATCAAAAACGGGTAATGGTGCTTTTTCGGTGGATAGGCAGTTTTGAATAAGCGGAATATTGGCCAATGCTTTGGAATATAACTGTTCACAAGAGCCCGCTGTCAGGAAATTACCAAACATTCGATCGCCAAAATCTTGCTGTATATAAAATCCATGTTCAAGATCATAAGCGTAAATTTCAGGGACCTTCACACCTTTAGCTTGATAAGCTTTGGCCACAGCAATGAATTGGCTAGCATTTTCACTTTCTGGCGGAGCATCCACCGCAATAATTGATTGATCGCGGTAACTAAATCGATAGTATTGACGAAAACTAGCATCTTCTGAAACGGTTTCCAACGAACCACACTCGAAGTCTGTGTTGTGGTTAATCCAAGTCTGTAATTGCTGCTTTCGAAGTTGCTTGAAAGGTAACGGTATATCCAAGGGTATCTCTTATTCGTTTAACAACATTAATCACTTTATTAGAGTAAAGAATGGCGAAATATAGCTTTTTTTGCAAGTTTACTGGTAAATCCCATTGAAACCTTTAAAATTATGTTTCTTCTAGCTGTTTTAAATACAACTTTAGGTCACTTTGTACTTGTCTAGTATACAAAACAATCAATTCATATTTATTAGCCTTATGCTGATGTCGATTGGGCTGGCGGATGCTCAAGAGGTCTGTTTTGTTCCCTTGGTTGCGCCTAATTTCGAAAATTCGTTGCTTGAAGGGCAAATTCAAGTTAAGTCTGAAGATAGTGAAATCAACCAAGATACTTTTGCTCGATTTAAAGGCAAAGTAGAAATCGATAGTTTTAATGCCAAAATAAAAGCTGATGAAGCGCTACTTAACCGGCAAACCCAAACGTTAAATGCCAGTGGCAATGTCAGTTTTCAAGATGACAACATCACCGTATACAGTCAAAGTGTTCAGCTAAACAGGGTTTCAAATGAGTTGCTTATTAAAAACTCAATTTATCAGCTAAATAAAGTACAGGGCCACGGCAAAGCTGAAAAAATTGGTTTAGGCGAAAAAGCTGGGATTAATCTTATAGAATCTAGTTTTACTTCTTGTCCTGTGGATGACGAAGTGTGGCGCATCCAAGCAAGTAATATAAAGATTACACCTGACCAATCAAGAGGAGTAATTAAACACGCACGATTTTATATTAAAGACATACCTTTACTATATTTGCCGTACTTTTCCTTTCCTGTTAACGAAGAAAAACAATCTGGGATCCTCTACCCCATTATTTCTAATAATAGTTCCACTGGTATGAGCGTTGAACAACCTATTTATTGGAATATTGCGCCCAACTATGACTTAACGTTTAGCCCTAGATTTATGACAGAACGTGGATTACAGCTTAAAACTGAATTCCGGTATATGACCGAGAATCAATCTGGGCAGGCAAATATTGAATATTTATCTAATGACCGAGACCTAGATGATAACGCTAGCCGTTATTTTTATCGGCTAGTACACAGTGGGCAGATTGGTAACAACTGGCGAGTCAATGTTGATATCAATGGACTAAGTGACGACAATTACATTGTCGATTTAGGTTCCGATTATTATAATCGAGCAGATACTCATTTATACAAAACACTGGGGATCAGTTACTTTACACAGGACTTAGACGTTACTGCACAATTTAGGGACTTTGAGGTATTAGGCGATCATCCGGATAGTTATCGTGCATTACCCGAAATTAGACTCAACTACTTAACTCCTTTGGGGCTAGGTGCCGAGTTTGCAGTGAATTCAGAGTTAGCGTATTTTGAAAGCGGAGAATTAGATAACCCAACAGCAACACGTTTTCATGTAGCTCCAACGGTGCGTTATCCATTTAGAAACGAATGGAGCGAATTTTTAGCAGAAGCAACGGTACTTCATACTCAATACATTCAAGAAAACATTCAAAACTTAGCACTCAAAAAAAATGTTACCCGTACTTTAAGCCAAGCCAAGATTTATGGTTCTTTGGCGTTTGAAAGACCTGCTAATTGGTTTGGAGCTCAAGCAACACAGACCTTCGAACCCAAAATCCAATATTTATACACCAGCTTCGAAGACCAAAGCAATATTGGTCTGTATGACACGACTCGATTGTTTAATGACTTCTCTGGGTTATTCAGAGGCCAAGAATTTACGGGCCTTGATCGCATAAGCGACAATAATCAAATTACGGTAGGTATGACATCAAGGTTTATTGATAAAAATAATCAAGAACGCTTTAAACTTAGCCTAGGGCAGATATTTTATTTGAAAGATAATCAAGTGGTAGACGCCTCAAAGGATGATGACCGTTCAGCCTTAGCCGCAGAGCTAGACTGGAAGATAGGCAGTAAGTGGTACGTAAATACTCAAGCTCAAGTTTCTACTATCACTGATAAAATTGAACGAAGTAGCTTATCCATTGAGTACCAACTCGGCAAAAACAAGCTTTTGCAAATAAACCACCGCTACGTAAGAGATTTATCTTCAGAGGAAATTAATCAAGTGGGCATCACTGCTAGTTGGCCCATAGCTAAGAATTGGCAATGGGTTGGCCGTTGGTATCATGACTTAGAGCTAAACAGAACCGTAGAGAGCTATACTGGTGTACAATACGAATCGTGCTGTTGGAGTATCAGTTTTGTCGCCCAGCGTAACTTAAGTAACCGTTTTGATGTTAATGGATCTCAAAGTACCAATGAATTCGAATCAAGCTTTCGTGTATACTTCACCACGCGAAACTTATTAAGAGAAGGGTTGTTTGGATATAGACGCCCTTACTTATTAAACTAAAGATTAGGGTTGTTTGCATATCGACGCTCTGAAATATTGAACTAATTTGGGTTTGAGCTAACTAAATGTTGCTCACCTTCGCATACACCAAAGGTGTGAATTCAAAAATCACCCTCAACTAAAAAAGTAAAGATAACCATGAAAGTAATAGTAGTAGCCATTTTAATTAGCTCTTTCTTATCAATCAAGACAGAGGCAGCACCTGAACTATTAGACAGTGTGTCAGTGATCGTTGACCAAGGTGTAGTGTTAGAGAGTCAGATAGCCGAATTAGTTACCGTTGTAAAACGTAATGCAGTGCTTAACGACCAAACTCTACCTTCCGACCGGGTTCTTCGAACTCAGGCGATTGAGAAGCTAATATTGGATAATCTGCAAATGCAGATGGCAGATCGTATGGGTATCCAAATCAGTGATCCTCAGCTAGAGCAAACCATTGCCAATATTGCTCAAGGCGAAAACATGAACATTACTCAGTTTCGCGAAAAAGTGGCTCAAGAAGGTGTAACTTACAATACATACCGTGAAGATATCCGAAAAGAACTCATACTAGGTGAAGTGCGTCGAGCCAACGTTCGCCGTCGTGTCTATATTACTGAGCAAGAAATTAGTAATTTGGTAAAATTGATCGATGAACAAGGTGAGCAACAAGCTGAATACAACTTGGGCCACATTTTAATTGAGTTTCCACCTGAGCCGACAGATGTGGATATTGAAAAAGCTAAAACTCGAGCAAATAAGGTAATCGAGTTACTTAACAGCGGTTCTGACTTTTCAAGAATTGCCACCGCGTCTTCTGGTGGTTCACGTGCTCTGGAAGGTGGCGACATGGGTTGGATGAACATCAATTCTATGCCAACGTTGTTTGCTGAAGCAGTGCAGAAAAAGTCTAAAGACGATTTGATCGGTCCCATTAGAAGTGGCGCTGGCTTTCATGTTTTGAAGGTCAAAGGACTTCGAGGAATCGAAATAATAGAAGTGACCGAAGTAAGTTCACGACATATTCTCATAAAACCTTCCGTTATTTTAAGTGATGACAAAGCCCAAAAAATGCTTAAGGAATTTCGTGAACAAATCTTAACGGGTGATGCAGATTTTGCGGCATTAGCCAAAGAATATTCTGCTGACCCGGGGTCTGCGTTAAAAGGTGGAGATTTAGGCTGGGCAAATCCAAATGTATATGTGCCTGAATTTCGAGATACCTTAGGAAAATTAGAAATAGATGAAATTAGTGCACCGGTGCGCTCACAACACGGTTGGCATCTTATGCAGTTAGTTGATAAACGTGTTGGTGATGCGACTGAAAAACGCAAAGAAGAAAAGGCACATCAGTTGTTATTTCAACGTAAATTTGCTGAAGAATCTGACGTTTGGTTGAGAGAAATACGTGCCAGTGCTTACATTGAAGTATTAGCTCAACAAGGCGCATAATTGAAACCACTAAAATTAGCGATTACCCCAGGCGAGCCTGCGGGGATTGGTCCAGACTTATTATTGAGCATTGCACGCAAAAAATGGCCAGTGCAGTTAGTCGCCTTTGCTGATGGCGATATGCTCATGCAACGTGCTAAGCAATTAAATTTAACCATTACCTTAGTGCCGTATGATAAAAACGCTGAGCACACATTGCCTGCAGGGCAATTATTTTTGGTGGACATTAAAACAAAAGTACCAGTTAAAAGTGGTGAATTAGACAGTGAAAATGGTCATTATGTTGTAGAAACATTGCGCCAAGCATGTAAAAAGAATTTAGATGGTGAATTTGATGCCGTGGTAACAGGACCTGTGCATAAAGGCATCATAAATGAAGCCGGCATTTCTTTTAGCGGTCATACCGAATTTTTTGCACATGAGTCTAACACTAACGACGTGGTGATGATGTTAGCAACAGAAGGTCTCAGAGTGGTGCTCGCCACTACTCACATTCCTTTGGCCTATGTTGCCAAGGCAATTACCTTCGAACGTCTGCATAAAGTCATTCACATAGTGAATACTGACTTAATGTTAAAATTTGGAATTAAAAAGCCTCATATTTTTGTTTGCGGATTAAATCCTCATGCTGGTGAAAATGGGCATATAGGAAAAGAAGAAATTTTAGTGATTGTACCTGCATTGGATGCGTTGCGCGCAGAAGGCTTAAACATCACAGGACCTTTGCCAGCTGATACTATTTTTAATCCAAAATATTTAGAGCAAGCTGACGCAGTGCTTGCGATGTATCACGACCAAGGGCTTCCCGTTTTAAAATATAAAGGATTTGGAGCCTCGGTTAATATCACTCTGGGTCTCCCATTTATCCGCACATCGGTAGACCACGGTACCGCATTGGATCTTGCAGGCTCAGGTCTTGCGGACGCGGGCAGCTTCAATCTAGCCATCGAAAAAGCCATATCAATAGCAGCGCAAAAAGAATGAGTAAACAACATTTAGGTCATACAGCCAGAAAACGTTTTGGCCAGAATTTTTTACATGATAACTACGTTATCGATCAAATAGTGACTGTCATAGGGCCTCAAAAAGACCAGCACATGGTTGAAATTGGTCCTGGTCTAGGTGCGTTGACCGAACCGGTATGTGAATTAGTTGATTCACTTACTGTAATTGAACTCGATAGGGATTTAGCTGCAAGGTTAAGAACCCATCCTTTTATTGCCAATAAGCTTAATATTGTTGAAGCTGATGCACTAAAATACGATTTTTCTCAGCTCTTATCACAAGATAAATCATCAGGTAACAAACCTTTGCGTATTTTTGGTAACCTTCCTTATAATATTTCGACGCCTTTGATGTTCCACTTATTTTCTTTTGCTAATAAAGTTCAAGACATGCACTTTATGCTACAAAAAGAAGTTGTTAACCGTTTGGCAGCCAGTCCAGGTAATAAAAGCTATGGTCGTCTGTCGGTTATGGCCCAATACCATTGCCAAATAATACCGGTTTTACAAGTGCCGCCTAGTGCCTTTAGTCCCCCCCCAAAAGTGGACTCAGCCGTTGTAAGGCTGGTTCCTCATCAAGACAAACCTGTATCTTTGATAAATGAAGGCACATTACACAAAGTTTGTGCTCAGGCATTTAACCAAAGACGCAAGACAATTCGTAATAGCTTAAAAGAAAGTCTTAGCGAACAACAACTCATTGATATAGATATTAACCCCGAATTACGTGCTGAAAATTTATCGTTACAACAGTATGCAAAAATTGCCAATGCGGTAGACTCTTTGGCATAAACCTCAATGTGAATGACAGTGTTGAAATACAGATGAATCAAGTTGATATTACAGTTGAAACTCAGTATCTAAAAAATCAGATACCTGATCAGAGTAAGTACGCTTTTGCATATAAAATTTCGATCCATAATAATTGCCAACATACGGTACAACTTATTAATCGATATTGGCTTATAACAGACGGTAATGGCAAGAAGACAGAGGTACAAGGACCCGGTGTGATAGGTGAACAGCCTCACATTAAATCTGGTGATTGCTTTTACTACACCAGTGGTGCAGTGTTAGATACGCCAGTAGGTACAATGCAAGGACACTACGAAATGCAGCGAGAAGATGGAGAGCAGTTTGATGCACCCATCAATGTCTTTAGTTTAGCTGTTCCTAACGTTCTAAATTAAAACGGTGTCTACTTATATTGTTGGTGATATTCAAGGCTGCTTTGATGGATTACAAAATCTGCTGAAAAAAGTCGAGTTTTCACCTGCAAACGATCATTTGATCGCTGTTGGTGATTTGATTGGCCGCGGCACTCAAGCGCTTGAAACCCTAAATTATTTGTATTCCCTTGAAGATAGTTTTGACACCGTTTTAGGGAATCATGATCTTCATTTAATGGCCATTTATGCGGGTATACGTAAAGCCAAACCCGGTGATAATCTAGATACTTTGCTTGCTAGCTCAAATATTAAAAGTCACATTAACTGGCTAAGAGGCAAATCACTAGCACTGATGGCTAACCCCAAAACACTTGTTACCCATGCAGGTCTTTATCCCGAATGGTCAGTTAAAAAAGCGCTTAAACTCAGCCTTGAATTCAGTGAACAGCTCCAGGGAAAAGATTGGAAAAAGGTTTTAGCTAACATGTACGGTAATCAACCCGTAGCTTGGCAGAAGACTTTACTGGGGGAGCAGAGATTGCGTTTCATTGTTAATGCTATGACTCGTATGCGTTTTGTTGAAAAGAAGGTCAACCTTGATTTCAGCTGCAAAATTTCCCCAGATTTAGCTCCTGAGAATCTTACACCTTGGTTTAACGTTGATAACAAAAAGCTGAAAACAGATGAAAGAATTATTTTTGGTCATTGGGCTTCATTAAATGGAAACACAAATCTAAACCAGTTTTGTGCTTTAGATACGGGTTATGTTTGGGGACAAACAATGACAATGCTGAACCTATCGACTAATGAAATTTACACAGTAAGTCATCAAGATTAATTAATGACGGTCGATAGAAGATATAGATAACTAGATTCGAACACTATAATTATCCTCTTAGTCAGTTATAGTAACGAAACATTATTGGCTTGCTAGATTAGTCATTTTATAAAAAATATAAAGTCAGTCTTGAAACTGCCAACATAATTTAGGGCCATTCTATGAAAATTACAGTAGCTACGCGCGTTGTGGGTGGGTTTGCAATTATTACATTGCTGCTAGTCATGTTAGGGGTAGTAGCCGTATCCTTTTTATCCAGCATAGATAGTGCAACTGAAGAGGTGAATACGCTAGCACTTCCAACTGTGAGCGGAAGTAGTCAATTAAAAGTATCTTTTTTAAACATGGGCCGTCTCAGCACTGAAGCTTATTACGAAGACACACTTAATGGACTGAAATATAAAAAAACAGCCTTCGAAACTAGCAAAAGTAATTTTAATAGCGAATTGCGTATTCTCACTAGTGTGGTCAGCAAAGAGCAGGACTTACGAGCCTCTTTAATCGAAACAGAAAATATTTATCGGCAATATATAGAAAATATAAATACGTTACTTGATAGTAAAAAAGCAGATCTTGAATTTGGCAATAAAGTACTGAGTGTATTAGGTGATATTGAAGATAATGCAGATGATAGTTCGACTTTAATTGTAGATTTTGCAGATTTAAGAAAAGTACAAAACAACGACCAACTTTTAAGAGCAGTAAAAATAGCTAATGGGCTTGAGTCTAACCTCACTTCATTATTAACGGTAGGCGCCGAATACGTTAAAACTCAAACATTGGTAAGAGCGGACACAATAGGCAACGAAGTTAAATTAGTAGTCGAACAAATTAAAGATAAGACGGATAAAATTCAAACCACTGCAGGGGATAGAGATGACAGTGGTACGTTGAGTGATCTATATGAATTGATTGAAGAAGTCACTGATTCTATTTCTTCGCCTAACGGTTTAATTCAGTCACAAATTAAACGTTTAAATAGTCGTAAACAGGCTGATACAGCATATAAAGCCTCAGAGCAGAATATTAAAGATGCCATTCAAAAACTCAATGATTTACTAAAGCTAGCTGACTCTAAAGCAAAAGATGCCAAGAAAGATGTCGCTGACTCAGTAACGACAAGTAAAACGGTCACAATAGTTATTGGTCTAGTATCAGTACTCATCGCTGCAGGCATCGCTTATGGAACTGTGATGGCCATAGTGAAACCATTACAAAAAGTGAATGAAATACTCCAAGTTGTATCTACTGGTGACCTGACACGAAGATTAGATGATTCTGCAAAAGATGAATTTGGTGATTTAGCAAAAAATTGTAATAACTTAATCGATAGCTTAAAAGAATTGATTACTGGCATTAGCTCTAGAGCAGCACAATTAGCAGCTGCAGCTGAACAAACATCTGCAGTTACAGCACAAACGACTCATTCTATTCAAAACCAAAAATCACAAGTCGCACAAGTAGCAGCAGCAACAACTGAAATGCACAGTACGTCGCAATTAGTGACAAAAAGCGCAGAGGATACTTTAAGTCAAATAAAACATGCGGACTCTGAAGCAGAAAAAGTAAAGGTTATCTCCGAAGAGAACAAGAGAACTATATTGGTACTAGCTAGAGACGTGGAAGAAGCGGCACAGGTAATCAACAAATTACATCAAGACAGTGCCAGCATAGGCGGCATCTTAGATGTAATTAGAGGTGTTGCGGACCAGACCAATCTATTAGCGTTAAACGCAGCTATCGAAGCCGCCAGAGCAGGTGAACAAGGGCGCGGCTTTGCGGTCGTAGCTGATGAGGTAAGAACATTAGCGAGTCGCACGCAAAAATCCACACAAGAAATTAACTCGATGATTGAAGTGTTACAAGCTGGTGCAGAAAAGGCGGTCAATGTAATGAATCAAGGTAAAGAGCAAACAACAATTTGTGTAGAACAAACTGAAAAAGCAACAATAGCCTTAGAATCTATTACTGACGCAGTGCATAAGGCTTTCGATGTGAGTAGTCAAATTTCCCAATCTGCACGTGAGCAAAATATCGTGTCATTAGAAATTAGTGAAAAACTTGAAAATATCGTGAATATTGCTGAGGAAACCACAATCGGAGCGAATCAGACGTCTGAGTCTAGCCACGAAGTGGCCAAGCTTGCGGAGGAATTACAAAGCTCTGTGCAACAGTTTAGGGTTAGTTAATCTATCGTCCATGCTAGGAGCAACGGGCTTTCAAAAAAACAATAAAAAACCGGCTTAAGCCGGTTTTTTATTGGCATTTCATCAGCCTAAATTATAATGTAAAAAATATGCTGCGCTTACTGATAGTTGGCTTGACCGTTAATGGTTACTTTTTTCGCAGATTGTTTGTATGCTATTAGTCAATCTATTCGGATACACTATTTTTTCTTAGTTTTGTTTAGGAAATGAACCATTAATTATTTTTCTACTACCGCCACTGCTAAGCGCCTTTGTCTTGAACCTAAGGCACTTTTCGCTAAACTTCAAGAAGTTAACTATATTGTGCGCCAGTCTGATAAATGGACTTTGACTGCAAAGGGTAAGTTGGCGGGAGGAAGGATTAAAACCTCTATAAAATTGGGAAATTATATTGAATGGCCTGAAAGTTTTGATGTCACTCAATTACCTGCGCATCAAAGTCCTGACATCTTAGTTGAACTGATTAGTTCAACTAAGATAGGTAAAGAATTGGGCCTCGCAGCAAACAAACTAAATTATATTTTTTCAGAACTTGGGTGGGTTAATAGACGTTTAAAAGGTTGGGTCGTTACAAAGCAAGGCCTCAAACAAGGTGCAATTCAAAGTGAAGATACTCGTTCAGGTGTGCCTTATGTTAAGTGGCCAGAAACCATAATCCAGTCCGGGTTATTGCTCAGCGCAATAAATGATAATAACGCTAAGAATACCCCACTATTCTCTCCAGCAGATGACACTAAGAACACATCGACTGCAATGAAGTTTACAACAAAAACAGATACTCAACACAGGACGACTGACGGGCACTATGTTCGCTCTAAAGCTGAGATATTAATTGATAACTGGCTATATATGGCTCAAATAGTGCACGCTTATGAGCGTAAATTACCTATTGAAGAAAACGTTTTTTGTGACTTTTATATCCCAGCTGGCAAAGTCTATATCGAGTATTGGGGATATGATAGTGATCCTAAATATCTGGCTCGTAAAGATAAAAAATTAGCAATCTATGAAAAGTACGGATTCAAACTTATCCAATTAGATGATGCTGATGTGCAAAATTTAGATCATATTTTACCACGGTTGCTACTGAAGTTTGGGGTGCAGACTTATTAACTATCGAGTCTTAATGTTTTAAGGTTAACTAACAATCTAACTATCAAACTATCAAACTGCCAGTCACTACTAAACGGAACCAAGACTGTTATCTCCTCAGTTTTCATTTGAGTTTATAAAAGACCGTATGTAAGAAATCCTTTATAAAAGACCAATATATCAGTGACGTTTTATATTGGCACCTAACAAATAATATTAAAATGCCACTGAGCTTTAGTTTTTTAAAAGTATTAACGTAGACTTGAATAATCGTATTTGTTATATCTCGCTTTATAGATAATGATTAAATTTGGGGTGTCTTCTGACTAAGATTATCAATAACATCTTGTGCTCCATAGCTGTTTTCATTCGGTTTTACACCCTTGCCCATGCGTATTTCTAGAATACTATGCACTTCTTTACGGTCATTATTGATACCAGAATTAATATTCACCCCCACTTCTGTGGACGGACGACTACGAGTTTCACAGGTCAATAACCCACAATTTCGTTCCATCTGACGTGTTTGCGAAAAACCAATAGACGATCTTGCTTGCTGTTTTTCTGACTCCAAAAATGTTTCTTTACTAGTAACTACAAACCAGTCGTAACCTTGTTGCTCAGTTAATTCGGCACAACGTAACAGTGCATAGTCTGACGCATCAGCCACTAATTTTGAGTCACTTTTGAACTGAACTCGGTAACGGTCTTCAGTGATTTTTTGCTCACTGTAACCCACAGAGCCATTTGTTGCCAAACGGTAGACAGGTTTTGAAGCACAGCCTGATACTGCAACTAAAAAGGTAAGTGTTACCAACGTCATTAAAAGTCTCATAATTCACCTCTATTTTGATTTTCAAATTGCCATTTATAATTGATTGCTCGTTGTTCTTGGTCACGATCAAAAGCCGAGCCACTGATCATTGCATCTATCACTGCTTCCAATTGTTGGTTACTCGAAGCTGTTTGATAATCACCTGTGATGGTTTCACCTTGCTCGGCATGTTGGGCTTCAAGTTGCCAACCACTGATTTGTTTACAAGCAATGTTGGTAGAACGACGACCAATCTGGGTTACTTGGTACTGGCGACATAGTTGTTTTTGCTGATTGGCAAAACTCAGCTGTACTTTTATCGTTCTTCCATCAGCGAGGTAAGTCGTTTCTCCACTTAATTCAGTATCTAACACTGCCGCAATGTTGTTGGAAAAATTAGGGTCCGAAGCTTGTTGTGATAAATTCAACATAGCAATACTTGCCACCAGTGCAATACCTGCTGCCATGGCATAAGGTATTTTTATATCAGCAGTCCATGTTTTCCATGCTGACATGTGCACTACATTATTTACCGTTTTGTTAGTGTTGACCATGCCGTCCAGTTGTTGTGCCAATATGACTATTTTTTGTGATACCTCAGTCTGGTCAATTTGCTGAGCGTGTTTTAATACCCACTGGTCAACCTGAGCTAATTCAGCCATACGCATAACCAGATTATCATCCGTTTCGAGGGCTAATCGAACTTGTTCCATATCTTCTAACGGTAATTCTGCATCTAAAAATCCACTTAACATATCATCGCTAATGTTCATGCGTTTTTCTCCCTGTCTTGTGGTCTGACCAAATTCAACAAAGAGTTTCTAGCTCGAGATAAGCGACTCATGACGGTGCCAATTGGGATCTCCAAAATTGTAGCCACGTCTTTGTAAGCCATTCCTTGTAGGGCAACCAGCGATAAAATTGAACGCTGATCTTGAGGCAAGGTGTTCATCGCAATATTGACTGTAGTCAGCAATTCTTGTGACTCGTACTGATTTTGCTGCTCTGCGACTGCCTGCTCTTGCAACTCTGGGGCTTGCGTTGCGTTTAGTCTGACTTTACGTGTGCGATATTCATCTATCCATACATTGCGACACACCTTAAATGCCCATTTAAGAATTTCTACGTCATTAGGTAATCCTTTTATTAATATTTTTTCAAATGTGGCTTGCACTAAATCATCCGCATCCGTGTTGCTGCCAGTGAGTGAATAGGCAAAACGTCGCAACATGGGTATGATGTTTTCAAACGATTCATTCATTGTTGTTACTCTTATTTTAATTCCCATTTACAAGGATGACGAATGGGCCTGACTTTTATTCCAAAAATAATGAAATTTATTTATTGCTGAAACGTTTACTGTTTATATTTACTATTTTAGCTTGAGGATTACATGACGCTACATAAAGTCACCCTAGCCAGTCTATTGGTTTTTAGCCACATAACATCCGCACAAATTGTGAATACTGATACTGTGGTAAAACAAGTTGACCAGCTGCAACGCACCACTCAGCAAATGGAAAGTCGTCTCGGTCGATCTATACATGATCTTCCATTTTCCTTGAGTACATTACCGCCAATATCAGGGCTAGTCACTGAACCACTTTCTAAGCTGCCTATGACTCTTCCAATTGGCCCAGATTTAATCAACCCAATTCTAGTGGATGTCGAAGTAGAGGACGGTTTCAGAGCAGTTGAAAACCAATGGATAATATTGGCAGACTCACACAGTAAACAGGTTTTAATTAGGCTGGGCGCTAATATTGAATCAAGCCAATCCTACGTTAGTTTAGGTCTGAGCTTATTGCGCTTCACGGTACCAGACTTATTAAATACTAAACAAGCTTTAGCAAAACACTTATCGACTGACACTTTTGCAACCCTAGATCGCAATCACATATACCAGGTACAAAGTCGGAAAAACCACTCCTTAAACAGCCATACACTCCCAGATATAAAGCTTAATAGCGGTCACATGTGTGAGACAACATTACGTATTGGCATGATAGACAGTGCCATAGATAAAACACACCGAGCATTTTCCAATGCCAACATAAAGGCAAAGTCTTTTTTAGCCAACAACCTGTCCTCTCCCTCCTTACATGGCAGCGCGGTGGCTAGTGTGCTAATTGGAAATACCGATGCACTTACACCTTTACTTCCGCAAGCTCAGCTTTATTCAGCAGAGGTTTTTTACCGTCAGTCTGAATTTACTCAAGGCGCCACTTTAAGTGCGATGATTGAAGCCTTGAATTGGCTGCTTGAGCAGGAGGTTAAAGTAATTAATATGAGCTTGGCTGGACCTGACAATCGTATACTTGAACGCGTCTTAAGCGCGGCTACGGGTAAAGGCGCTTTTATTGTTGCTGCAGCTGGGAATGAAGGTCCAGCCAGCTCCACAGTTTATCCTGCTGGTTATAAAAACGTCATCGCGGTAAGTGCCTTTGATCAACAACATCAAGCATACCGCTGGTCTAATCGTGGTGACTATATAGATTACTCAGCATTAGGTGTGAACGTATTAAGCGCACAGCCTCGACAAATTTTAGGTAAAGAGTCTGGAACCTCTATGGCAGCCCCTGTGGTTTCGGCTGCACTTGTTTGTTTATTGGCTGAGCACACAAAACATAACAAACTTAATAGGGCCGTCGTTTTAACCAACCTTTCTGACCAAGCTGTCGACCTTGGCCCAAAAGGAAGAGATCCTATTTTTGGTGTAGGTGGCATTAAAAGAAATTAGCCTTTTGTTGAAAGTACTTTTTAAAAAGTGCATTTAAAAAATATATTTTAAACCAATACTGGCGGTAGTCTGCTCATAGTTTTGGCTTTCGAGTTGGGAATTAAAATTGCCATGTTCCAACTCTGACATCACTAACAAATTATCTAACAGATGTAGGTCCCAGTTAGCTTCTATTACACGCCTATTTTCATCTCTTTCACTCATACCTTCTGCAGGTAGGGTCTCCACTTCGACACTTTGGTAGTCTTTACGTTGAAAACGCAAACCAACACCCACTTTAGAATTAAGGCCAAACACTCTGAACTTATGAGTAACTTTAGTCTGAACACCCATCCCAGAATAGGCAAATTGGTTATCCTGTGCGTCTTCTTTTTCAGTACTTAAACCAAGCATTAGCATAGTGTTAGCACCGTTTATGAAGTGAAACATATCAAAGGATGCAACTAACCCACTCGCATCACGATTAGGTAATTTAGCAAAATATTTATTTTTTGTTTTAATACTGGTGCGCAAATATGTTTCAGGCTGTACAAAGTGTCCTAAGTAAAGACTTACTTGTTGGTAATTTAGAAACGTATTTTCTGCCAGAGAAGCGGAAGCGCCGTCAACACGTACCCCAATTTCACTTTGGTTAAACCTATAACGGCCATCTATGTTGAGCTGATGTAAGGCTAAATCAAACTGTGAATATTCACTGTATTTTTTTTGATTATAGGCATAACTAGAAGACAACCTTGTTTGATCAGTTAATTGCCATTTGCCCTTAACCGCTCCATTAAATTCATAACCATTATCACTTTGTGAAGACACTTCATCCAACTCATCAACACTCAAAGCAGAATTGAATATAAGCCCCCCTGCGACTTCACCATCAAGTTCAAAACTGGATTGAGTTGCTGCGAATGTTAGCGAACTTGTTGTTAAAACTAGAACACATGACATTTTACTAAAAAATAATTTCATATTAAGCACCCATAGGTATAAAAAACGCCGGCACTAAGCCGGCGTATGATTGATATTCGGTAGGTTTAAATACCTAAATCTAAGTCACTGTTAATAGTGTTAGCCACTTCAGTTGCTGCCGCACTGACAACCTCAGTGTTAATTTGCTCAGCAACCAATGTATCAATTTGACTATTCATCGTTTGCACCACTGAGCTTTCAGCATCACTCGTAATACCATCTGTAATGCTACTTGCAACAGTTGTATTAACGGACTGCTTGATAGTCTGAGAGGCTTGTGACGCAACACCCAAGCTTGCTAATTGTTCCACATTTGTGGATAGGCTATTGGCAATGTCTGCGGTGCTATCTAAGGCAACAGCATTTCTGTGTACAGGCAACTCGCTTGGCGTTGTTTGTTGCACTGCCTGAGAATCGTTCATTGATTCTGGTGGCTCTGATGTTTCTGCATTAGGCGTCGCAGGTAATTGAAGCTGCGATAAAGTAGACAAACTGTTTAAAGCAATCACAGATGTTGATTGGGTTGCCGAACTGCTAAAACTCTCCATGCTATTTGACACTAAATCAGTCTTTAGCCCGCCTAAATGAGAACTGGCTTCTTCATTACTTTCATCTGTTGTTGATGCCATTTGCTGTTGTTCAGCACTGCTATTAGTGTTTGCCTGGGCATTAGTATTTCCCTGGGCGTCGTTATTGCTTTGCACCGATGGTTCAGTTCCTGTTACAGGATTGGCGATGGCTTGGTCAGTACCTGTTTGCTGTGACGCTGAAGTTTGGATGACGAACTGAGAATTTTGACTCACTTGTATGTCAGCTGCAAAAGCTACGCTGCTATAGTGAACCACACCCGCGATTACCATTAGGTTTACAATTTTATTTAGCTTAATCATCTTCGTTTCCTGTAGTTTTATGTAAGTGACACAGGGATAACGGATGGAAGATGAGTTTATTCCCTCAAGGTTAAAATGAGTTCTAAAAAGCCAAAAAAGTCTAAATTTTTAAATTTGTGGATTTTTCTGGTGCTTGATTAAGAGTATTAAAAAGTATTTGGAGTGCACTAAGTTGTTGAGAGTTTCCCGATCCCAGTTATTGTTTCGAGTTTTTAAAGCAGATGCCCCGCTTACTCACTTATTGTGTAACTTTCACTTTGAGCTGTCCTGCTTTGTAGGTTTTTAGGTTTTTAGGTTTTTAAAATTGCTATGAGTTGCCATAAATAGTTCCAACAATCTTAGGTGAACATACCCAAGATACCTAGCACGATGGAACACATGCAGCCAAACCATATAGGTTCTACCGACCTCAAAAATTAATAGGTTGTGAGGACAAATTAGCCATTCAGGCATTTCAATTTTGAGATACCAAAGTTTGCTTTTTGATAATAGCAAAGACACATTTCGACTGACGGCGATGAGCGAAATATAATCATCTAAGTAATCTACTTATTTTTTGATGTTTTGATGTTTTGATGTTTTCGATTGGTATCATAACGCTAGGTGACACAGCAACGATGCCATTGACTAGAGAAGAAGCTAACATTTATCGTTCATTTGCATTTTTAGTTTGAATCTCTGATTGATGTTGTCAGTGTAATCTGTTGCTAATGATAGTCTCTGCACTCTTCAGTCAAAACAGTCAAAACAGTCAAAAAATTGTCGTATGACTATAGTTAATTATCGCAACGCTCCATTCGCACTGATTTTAAAAGGATATTTAAAACTGGCATCAACTGTGCTGTGACACCTGTAGTCATAATTTATAATAAATGGTGTTACTCGTGTCTATTTTTAGTACTACGCAAATAATGGTTCATTCTTTGGGTCATCTGCCTATGCAAGGTTCGAAAAGGAGTACTTTGGCTAGCAGCGCCGTACTTGATTATTTGTTACCTGAATTATCTGTTTGGCAAACTGGCGAGATCAGGCAGAAGCAACCATTAGAAAACATCGATACATACATGTTACATGAGACCAGACTGATACTAAAAAGAGTGCGCTCTTTTTGTTTTAGACTCATGTTAACCGACTCCACGAGGTTTAACATTAAACTGCAAGCTAATGGTTCTGAGGCGGCATTGCTGATAACGGGGACATTTGAAGAAAAGGAAAAGCTAACTAAAATGATAAATCAGGATAATTGGTTGAGTGGTGCGTTCAATTGGTTATGCCCAAACTACCATGCATTAGCGCATTCTCAGGAATTAATTACTTTTTCCTACCTTTATGAAAAAGATCGCCAACAAGCACTTCACCGATATAGACATTTTGACCAAACTGAACATGGAATGTGTTGTTATCTAGCTTGTGATATAGAAAAGGGCGAACCTAATTTAACTTGGTGTTTGGAGTCGCCCAAGACAATTTATACGTTGAAGGAACTGCACAACAAATTTTAACGTTTTTTACTCCTCAATTTGTATGGGAGTTCTATGTGAACATTGGCGAATAACACGATTAATTTAA
>CAZMDX010000275.1:0-8246 GCA_964564805.1 uncultured Pseudoalteromonas sp.
TGCTAATGCTATTGGTAATGTTAATGATATGCAGTTGGAGTCGAAAAGGCAGACTATGGCATTCGAAATGGGTGATAAAAGTTTAAGTTTAGCTGACGTTATGGTGGCGAAAGAAAAGTCAGGTATTGCATTCGAAGCAACTATTCAGGTACGTAATAAGGTACTTGAAGCCTATAAACAAATTATGAATATGCCAGTTTAGGAGCTAACTAGTGGCTGAAGCAGCAGGTACAGAACTGGCAATGAGTGATATGAGTACGGATATGTACTCAGATGACGCAGGTGCAGAACAAAAATCTGGTTTTATGGACTCAATCGGTAGTACCGATATTGTGCGTCAAATCACTTTAATTGTCGCCTTAGTGATATGTGTGGCGATCGCAGTGTTTATATTGATCTGGGCTCACGAGCCCGATTATCGACCCTTGGCTAGGATGGAAACACAAGAACTCATTGAGACCCTTGACTACCTCGACGGAGCGCAAATTGATTATCGTTTAGAAGGTAACACTGTCTACGTTAGTAGTGACCAATATCAAAGAATCAAATTAGGCATGACCCGCCAAGGTATCACCCAAGGTAATACGGCGGGTGTTGATATCATCATGCAAGATATGGGGGTTGGTGTCAGTCAGCGAGTTGAAAAAGTTCGTCTGAAACATGCTAGGGAACAACAAATCGCTAGAACCATTGAAGAAATGACGGCTGTTTCACGAGCAAAAGTGCTGCTAGCATTACCTAAAGAAAATGTTTTTGCTCGTCGAGAGAAAAAAGCCAGTGCAACTGTTGTCGTTACCACCCGTCGTGGGTCGATGATCTCAAGTGGTGAAGTAAATTCTATTGTTGATATTGTTGCCTCAGCAGTGCAGGGTTTAGAGCCTGATCGCGTGACAGTGACTAACAGCAATGGTCGTTTGTTAAACTCGGGATCGCAAGGGGCTGAGTCTGCCCGTTCTCGCAAAGAATACGAGTTAGAGAAAAAACGTGAAAGTGCCTACATCGATAAAATCGACTCAATCCTTATCCCTGTGCTAGGTTTAGGCAACTATACAGCTCAAGCCGATGTGAGCATGGACTTTACTTCTGTAGAGCAAACACAAAGAAGTTATAACCCTGACCTACCTGCCATTCGCAGCGAAATGACGATGGAAGAAAACAGTGTGGGTGGTTTTATTGCGGGCATACCTGGAGCACTTACCAATCAACCCCCAACTGACGCTAATATTCCTGAAGGTGCCAATGGTAGTTCAACTCAACAAAGCCCCGGACGCAATCATAAAGAGGAAACCCGTAATTACGAGCTAGACACCACTGTGAGTCATACTAAACAACAAGTGGGTATGATCCGCCGATTAAGTGTTTCTGTTGCATTGGATTATGTGACCAGCACTGCTGCAGATGGTACAGAGTCAATCGCACCCAGAGCGCAGGCTGAATTATTGGATATTCGCCGTTTATTACAAGGTGGTATTGGATTTGATGTGACCCGTGGCGATTCTCTAGAAGTGGTGAGCATCCCATTTAATCGTGAAGATGAATATACGGTGATTGATGTTCCATTCTGGGAAGATCCTAAATTTTTACCTCTGATCAAACTTGGCGGCGGTATCTTTATTATTGCTTTGCTTATTTTAGTAGTTGTGCGGCCTATGGTTCGTAAACTAATTAATCCTGATGGTTTAAAATCAGATGAACTTGATGCGGATGAAGGGTTAGATTTAGGAGACGAGACGATCAGCTTGTTGGCTGAAGAGTTCGACGAATCTCAGGTCGGATTTGCAGCAGATGGTACTTTTATGTTGCCAGATTTGCATAAAGACGAAGATGTATTAAAAGCAGTTCGGGCACTAGTAGCAAATGAGCCAGAGTTGTCTTCGCAAGTTGTAAAAAACTGGATGATGCTTGATGATTAAGCTTACACTTAACATCTGTTATTTTGAGGGGTAGATTGTGGCTCAAGAACAAAGTAAGACGTCTGGTTATGACGTAAGTAAGTTAGAAGGTGTTGATAAGGCCGCCATCTTGCTGCTTAGTTTAACCGAAGATGATGCGGCACAGATACTTAAACATTTAGAACCTAAAGAGGTGCAAAGACTGGGCACCGCTATGGCGAAAATTGATGATATGACCCAGATGAAAATTACTGCGGTGCATAAACATTTTATCGAAGAAATTCAAAATTACAGTACGATAGGTTTTCAAAGTACAGATTTTGTGAAGCGTGCACTCACCTCTGCACTGGGTGAAGATAAAGCGGCTAATTTAATTGACCAGATTTTAATGGGTACTGGTGCCAAAGGTTTGGACTCGCTGAAATGGATGGACTCAAAACAAGTGGCAAGTATCATCCGTAATGAGCACCCACAAATTCAAACTATCGTTATGTCATATTTAGATGCAGACCAGTCGGCAGAAATTCTTAGTCAATTCCCAGAAAAAGTACGCTTGGATTTAATGATGAGAGTTGCCAATTTGGAAGAAGTGCAACCTGCAGCATTACAAGAATTGAACGAAATTATGGAGAAACAGTTTGCCGGTCAAGCGGGTACACAAGCCGCTAAAATGGGTGGTTTGAAGTCTGCTGCAGATATCATGAATTACCTCGACACAAATATCGAGGGTCAGTTGATGGATGCTATTCGCGAACAGGACGAAGAAATGAGCCAACAAATTCAAGATCTGATGTTTGTGTTTGATAACTTAGTTGATGTCGATGATAGAGCAATTCAAACTATTTTGCGTGAAGTGCAACAAGATGCGCTACTCAAAGCCATCAAAGGTGCAGAAGGCGAACTTAAAGATAAAATTACTAAAAATATGTCTAAACGTGCAGCTGAAATGTTGCTAGATGATCTTGAAGCTATGGGCCCAGTGCGTGTGAGTGAAGTAGAAGCTGCACAGAAAGAAATTCTCTCAATAGCAAGACGTTTAGCTGATGCGGGTGAAATCATGTTAGGTGGTGGTGGTGGTGATGAATTCTTGTAATCAAGCTTATAATAGCTCCGAGGTATGTAAAGCATGAGCATTGATGAGCGAGATGATAAACAAATAAATGCTCAAAAAGACGATCACAAAGACGCTCAAGAAGATGAATTTATAGCATGGGATTTACCTTACGTAGAAGACATCAATCAAAGTACTAATGAACTTACCACAAATGCTTTTAATCGTAAGTCAAACTGGAAATATGAGCCACCTGAGGTTGAAATAGAAATATTGCCACCTACAGCAGAAGAAATTGAATCAATTAGAGCGGCGGCTCATGCCGAAGGTTATAGCCAAGGACAACAAGAAGGTCTTGCCAAGGGTTACGAAGAAGGGTTGACAAAAGGCCATGAAGAAGGGCTGACAAAAGGAGTAGAAGAGGGCACAACACAGGGATTAGCCATCGGCGAAGAACAAGTTCAACAACACATAACCCGTTGGGTCACGTTAATTGATAGTCTTCAAAATCCTGTCGCAAGAGTAGACGAAGCTTTAGAAAAAGAGTTGGTGTTATTAGCTGTGAGTCTTGCTAAAAGCGTCATACGCAGTGAGGTCAAAACCAATACTGATCTTATTTTTCAGGCCATTAGTGAAGGTTTAAAAGCATTACCTATTCAAGAGAAACATTATCAAATTCATTTAAACCCAGAGGATATCAAGCTGGTTAACAATCATTTTAGCCCAGAAGAAATGATTAAACATCGCTGGGATTTGATTGAATCACCTGAATTGTCAGCGGGTGGGTGTGAAATTATTACTCAATCGAATGCCGTAGACATCACAGTAGAACGTCGAGTCAAAGATGTGATTGACAAGTTCTTATTAGAACAAGGTCTGAGTCAAATTAGTGAAAGTGATCAGTAGATTATGACTAGCAACATGTTAGACCGGATAAAACGTCTCAAAGATCAAGTGCCACAAGTGCCTATTGTTGCCTGTGGCAAGCTAGTTCGTGGCATAGGTCTGACGCTTGAGGCTGTAGGTTGCCAGATGCCTGTTGGTAGCCAGTGTCTGATCCAAACGATGGAAGGTGAGATTGAAGCCGAAGTGGTCGGTTTTGCAGAAAACATAACGTATTTAATGCCCACTGAAGCAGTCAAAGGAATAGTGCCTGGCTCGCGTGTGCGACCACTTAACCGTGAACAAGGTTTGGCCGTTGGAATGGAATTACTCGGCAGAGTAGTCGATGGTAATGGTCAGCCCTTGGATGGCTTAGGTCCTATTAAAGCAGAAAAACGTGTTCCCTTATCCCGCCCCCCAATGAATCCTCTTTTACGTAAACCTATCACTCAACCCTTGGATGTAGGTGTCAGAGCGATCAATTCAATCGTGACTGTGGGTCTAGGTCAGCGTATGGGCCTTTTTGCAGGAAGTGGTGTGGGTAAAAGTGTATTAATGGGAATGATGACCAGAGGCACCGCTGCTGATATCGTTATTGTTGGATTAGTAGGTGAACGTGGCAGGGAAGTAAAAGAATTTATTCAAGATATCTTAGGTGAAGAAGAACGCAAAAAGTCTGTTGTAGTAGCAGCGCCGGCAGACACCTCTCCACTAATGCGACTTAAAGGCTGTGAAACAGCCGTCACTATTGCTGAGTATTTCCGAGATAAAGGATTAAACGTATTATTACTTATCGATTCTTTAACGCGTTACGCCATGGCACAGCGAGAAATTGCTCTTGCTGTAGGCGAACCTCCGGCTACTAAGGGGTATCCACCCTCAGTATTTGCTAGATTACCTGCATTGGTAGAGCGAGCGGGCAATGGCAGTGAAGAGCAAGGTTCTATTACTGCTTTTTATACAGTATTGACAGAAGGTGATGATTTACAAGATCCAATCGCTGATGCGGCAAGAGCTATTTTAGATGGACATATTGTGCTGTCTAGAGATTTAGCTGATTCAGGTCATTATCCTGCAATTGATATCGAGGCTTCAATTAGCCGTGTTATGCCCATGGTGGTGCCGGAAGAGCATGTTCAAGGGGCGCGACGTATTCGCCAAGTGTATTCGAACTACCAGCGAAACCGAGACTTAATTAGTATTGGCGCCTACACCAAAGGCACCGATCCAAGGATTGATTTGGCGATGAACGCTGAGCCCGCTATCAACGCTTTTTTGCAACAAGGCATGACACAAATTATAGATTTCGAGCATAGCACCGCTGATTTGGCCACATTAAGTGGTGGGTTAGGTAAGGGATAAATTAATGTAACCAACAATAATACAACTAATAATTGTATTTATAGGAACTTAACTGATGGCTCAATCTCAACTTCAAGTGGTCGCAGACTGGGAGCGGCGTAAAGAACAGAAATTGGTGCAGGTTTTTCAACTAGCGCAACAGTTTGCCCAGGAGCATAAACAAAAACTTTCTGGATTAGAAAATTACCGATTAGACTATTTACGACAAGCTCAACAGCGAGCAAAGGATGGAGTGGGCAGTGTTACCTTTGGTCAACATCAGCAATTTATTGGCAAGCTGGACAAGGCCTGTGAAATGCAAGTTAATACTTTAAGTCAAGCGACAAGGGTTGCAGACCAAAGACAGATGCAATGGTTAGCTCAACAGCGTAAACGTAAAGCAGTAGAAATGTTGTTAGATAAACAGCACAAAGCCAAATTAAAACGAGAAGATAAACTAGAACAAATAATGCTAGACGAATTATCGTTACAAAAATTTATGCGAAAGTGATAACGGCAATGTATAAGTTGGAATGGTCTTTGCTGTGTCATGCATATATAAACAAATAACTGTAAAATCTAAAGTTTACTAATTTAAAAAGTAGCTAATTAAAAATTAGTTTTAATTAAAAATCATTATAAATCAGTAATTTAATCTTAATTTTCAGTTCGATGGATAAAAAATAATGATGCAACATGTTGCCACAGCTAAATCAGAAGTTGCCGCTTTTGCCACAGGTCCAGATGCCAGTTCAATGACTGATCCTGATTTAAATAAACAGTTCGATAAGTTATTGCAACAATCGAGTGAGGAAATAAATAAAGAGCCATCATTTGCGCGATCAGAACAACCATCCACAAAACTTGAAAGCTCTTCAAATAGCCATACAAAAGGTTTGAATGTAGGATCAAAAAGCTTGTCAAAAGGCGAGCCTGTTAAGCAATCTACTGTTGAAGGTGACACTTTTGATATTGATACTCAAAAATGGGTGTCGTTGGTTGATAGTTTACAGAAGCTGGCAGATATCGCGCAACCAACAAAACCATCAACTGGGGCGACTGAGGAGCAGGTAACCGATAAACCTATGGTGGGAATAGATGAAAGTTTGTTATTGCAGACTGAACCTTCAACACTTTCGGGAAAGATACTAATCGTTGACGAAGCTTTGGATGAAGTCTTATTAAATCCAGAAACTTCAATGCCTGCAGAGTTAACTTTAGTTGAAGATAAATCGCTTCTCAAAACTTTACTCATTGATAATAATACTGATAAAACTCTTACATTAGATAAACCGGTGCATGTCCAACAAGTTGAAACTAATTTACTTGCTGCAAGTAAAACCGAAAATATAGCCAGTGATAGTGACATAAAAAATATTTTAAACCTGTCTGATAAACAGCTGGACAAAGTGTCGGAGAATATCGCTCAACGTTTGTTTGATAACAAAAAAGCGGCTGAGTCGTTAAGTCCAGATAAGGTTGCTTTGCCAATTGTTAATTTAGTTGACTCTTCTTCAAAGGATTTTATTTCTGCGTTAAGATCGGGCATAGAGGAATTTAAGGAGCAATTATCTCAAGGCAGAGAGCCAGGTATTGATTTGAAAGCGATGTTGTCAGACGCATTAGCAAAAACTAATGAATCTGGAGCTGCTGTTAAGACACCTGTCAATCTAGAACAGGTAGTAAAGAGTGTTTCTCACGTGTTAGATTTAGCTCAATCTATGAATCGAACGATTGAACAAAATCATGATCAAACTTATAGTGCTTCGTTAAAAGATATTGCGCAAATTCAAGGTGAACAAAGCAAACAAATTCAATTAAATCAGTTTGAGTCTAAGTTTGAAAAAGCGATTAATATAGCTAAACCCGAGGGGCATCAGCAGTTAGCTGAAAAAGTGCGTTGGATGATGAACACTAAAAATTTAGTGGCTGAGATACGACTCGATCCAGCTGAATTAGGTTCAGTACATGTTAAAGTCGCACTTACTGGGGAGTCAGCAACTGTAAATTTTGTGGTGCAATCACAACAAGCACGGGATGCGGTTGATACTGCCACCCCCAAATTAAGAGAAATGTTAGCTGAAAAAGGGATTGAACTTGGCCAATCTTCAGTGCGTCAAGAAAGCGATGGTCAACAAGAGCAAGGTGACGACGAACTGTCCGGGCAGAAAAATCATGGCGATGATGGTACTGAAAATTCTGAGTTACCTGAACAAACTTTTGCCCAGCAAAATATTATCAATGGTGCCCTAGGTGGTATCGATTATTTTGTTTAGTTTGCGATGAAATAACGTAAAGCCCTTTGCCAATTCAACTTTGGGGCTGATAATAGGCTCTACATAATAAAGTTTAACAAATTGAGAGAATACAATGGCTGAAGAAGAATTAAAGTTGGAAGAAGGCGGCAAAAAAAACAAACTAATTATTATTGCTGCTGTTGTCATTGTTATTCTAATCGCAGCCGGTGGTGCTAGTTATTTCTTTTTGATGGGTGACGACGATGCACCTGACCCATCTGCCAGTGAGACAATACCGGAAGGGGAAGAAAGTGTTGCTTTGTTTTCCAAAACTGGAAGTGCTTTATATGTCGCAATGCCTAGATCGTTTGTATTCAACGTGCCTGGGGTTGGACGGGACCGTTTAGTCGAAATTAAAGTACAGTTAATGTTACGAGGTTCTGATAACGAAGAACAAGCAAAAATGCATATTCCTTTAATTGAAGGCAGTTTGTTGAAAACGTTCAGTACTGCTAATGCTGATGCTCTTGCTACTGAGGCTGGTAAAAAAGCTATCCGTAACAGCGCGTTAAAAGAATTACAGAAAGTCATGCTGGATATCAGCGGTGATAAAACAGTTGAAGAAATTCTTTTCACTGGTTTTGTTATGCAGTAACAAGTGATTTGTTAATGAGAGAGTTAGATTGAGCGATTTATTATCCCAAGACGAGATTGATGCACTATTACATGGTGTAGATGATGTTGAGGAAGAAGATGTTGACAATACTGAGTCTGACGGCTCAGCAATGGAATATGATTTTTCTTCTCAAGACAGAATCGTTCGTGGGCGTATGCCAACACTTG
>CAZMDX010000276.1:0-2954 GCA_964564805.1 uncultured Pseudoalteromonas sp.
ATCTTAATTTTTTAAAAACTAAAATGGGCGCCTCGAAAGACAACAGCTAGCCAGCTTGACTAGTTATTGCAGTTTCTATTTTTTATTAACATGTCACCAATTGTACTGCATCGATATTACCTGCAGGTACAAAACCAAAAACCTGACCGTAAAAACTAAGCTCTGAATTGAGCGCTTTGATATTATTTGCTGGTTGTCTAAAGCCGTGTCCCTCACCTTCAAAAGTGATGTAAGCAGTAGCAATACCGTTATCTTTTAGAGCGGTGAATATTAATTCAGATTGATTAGGCGGAACCACTTTATCGTCTAAGCCCTGAAGTAAGAGCAAAGGAGCAGTTATTTTTTCAACACTGTTGATAGGCGAACGTTGATCATAAACACTTTTCATCTCAGGATAAGGGCCAATAAGTTGATCAAGAAATCGCGATTCAAACTTGTGGGTGTCACTTGCTAAAATACCTAAATCGCTAATTCCGTAGTAGCTGGTACCTGCTTTAAAAACATCTTGAAACGCTAAAGCAGCCAGTGTGGTGTATCCACCCGCACTGCCACCTCGAATGGCAACTTTATCAGCGTCGATAAAACTTTCACAAGCAAGCCACTTGACACCACTTGATGCATCTTCAACATCAAATACTCCCCAATTAGGATAGAGTTTTTTTCTGAATGATCTGCCATATCCGGTGCTGCCTCTATGGTTTACATCAAAAACGGCAAACCCTCGACTTGTCCAAAATTGAATGCCTGGATTTAAACTCGAATCTGTACTAGCAACAGGTCCTCCATGAACTTTAACAATAAGCGGCGGCAAGGTATTATTTGCACTCGTAAAATGACTATTTTGAGGAGCATAATAGAAACCGTACGCTATTTCATTCATACCAGTTGGAAACTCAATGAGCTGAGGTACAGATAAAAACCCTTTTTTTATCTCAGGTCCACTAGGTTGATAAATTTTTTCATAATTGTTAGCTGTTAACTGATATATAGCGTTGCCTGAACTAGGTGTTGATGCTCTGAAATAAACCGTACCATTTGCCACTGTAATTGAATCTGCTGATGAAAATACATCACCAACATTGGTCATTTCACCTGTCGCTAAATTCACTCTCGCTATGTGATCAGCACCATCTTTTGTATAGGCGATAATGGCGTAATTATTATTTTCAATACCATAACTGTTAATTTCAATATTTTTATCTAGTACTTTTTGTGGTTTTTTTTGTTCCTTAGGCGATTTTCCTATGTGGTATAAAGTCCACCAGTTTTCAAAGTCAGCAATGAAATAAAGCGTACCATTTATAGAATACTGAGGATTTTTTATTGACACATTGCCGTCTTGTGGAACTTCAACTACTCCTTCAACTGAACCATCTTCGCTGAAGTTAATCACCCGTAATTGTGTATCATCCCAAGGCATATTTGGGTGTGACCATGTGATAAAAGCAACTGAGTTGCCATCTGGTGATAAATTCGGAGCGCTAACAAAATCCGTTCCTTCGAATAATATTGTTTCTTTGCTCGCTTCGTTTAAGTTGATAGCAACAAGCGTATTGATAGGTTCCCCAATGGCTCGATGATCTTCTCTGACACAAATAAGTCGATTATTCTTCTGATCTACAATACATTCCATATATCGCAGGCCTTGAGCAGTGATAGCTTTAAGGGAGCTATTTTGTGAGAGGCGATATATTTTCTGGTCGCTAAATTCAGAGTAATAAATGTCTTTCCCATTGACTAAATAAGGACGTCCACCGTATTCATGAACACGGGACCTAACGCTCACCTCACTTGACGTAAGCTGTATTGCAATATTTGATTCATTTAATTTGAAAAGTATATTTTTACCATTTGCAGATGCCTTTGACTCTATGAAATAAAGTTGATTATTTTCAACCGTAAGATACGAAACGTTATCTGATGCTTCAAAAATACTCGCGGCGGTAATCGGTGACTCCCAAGTTCCGTAAGCGGCTGTGGTGTGACTCATGTTTTGTGACGCCTCAATGTTTGGTTTAAAATCGAGTAAACAGTAGTAATTAACAATATTTAATTTGTTACTGTTTGAGATTTTTATTAACAGGTATATTAATTTTAATGTTGAATAAATAATTTGAAATTATGTCTAACCATGTCGAATTAGCTTCGACAATCCATCATATGTTGTCACCCTTTTTATCCCTTGCAACCCACACATGATGTTTGGCCATCACTTTTGTAAACATAGTGCTTTGCAGATAATGATTTAGCCATTGCCTGACTTTTGGATAAGGTGATTTTAGGTACCACTGACGTTCTACCTTGGCGAACTGACGAATAAATGGTAACAATGCAATATCAGCCAAGCTTTCTTGATCTGACATAATAAAAGGTTTATGGCATGAAGTATTAGCTAAACGATTTTCTAGCTCTTGTATATATATCTCACAAGCTTGTCTGCATTCAGTAATATTATTTTCTCGGTATCGTTTAGCGCATTTGTAGGCGTTTAAACAGGCCTTAAATTCATTATCAAATTGAGTGACCAAATTTAGCATATTTGGCAACGCTTGTGGGTCATGCTGATAAAGCAGATTATCAGGATCACTCTTTGCTAAAGCCCACAACATTACCTCTAAACTTTCTTCAATGACGATTGATGGGGCTGAATCATCACCCAGCACTAAAATTGGTACTTCGCCTTTTTCAGAAACCGTCAGCATTTCCTCTGGCTTATTGCTTAATATTACCTCACGCAGACTTATCTGTAACTGAGCTTTAAATAAGGCAATTCTGGCGCGCATTGCATATGGGCAGTTTCGTAATGAGTATAAAATGGGAAGTGACATAATTGGTAGTTATCGCTATTTGTTTAAATTTAAAGGCCTTAAATCGGGCACTTTGTCGAGTTTACCCACAATAATCTTCTGTAGCGATATTCATTGTCTAAATATACGGGTAACATCCGCGCTTTA
>CAZMDX010000277.1:0-2792 GCA_964564805.1 uncultured Pseudoalteromonas sp.
GTCTGGTGATGGGCCTTCATATCTAGTTCTGTCATAGCCTGAGCAATCGCTTGTACCGACAGTGCAAATTCTGCTTCGCTGACGACCTTAACTAAATATCCAGCCGTGACCGCTTCTTATGGTGAGACCATTTCAGCTAAAATCACTGAACGGTTAAAAATACTAGTGCCAATCTACCTTTGATTAATTCTACACCACCATGGTGCATAGTCATACCTATTGCGACTTCGTTTAAACCGATCTTAAATGCCCCATCAACACCAATTCGATAGTCAGCAGCTAACAATAGGAATGCGCCCTTGGCGACAGCATGACCATTACATGCAGCCAACACTGGATAACGAAACGATAACATTCGCCTAGCTAGTGTTGAGCCTTTTTCGACCAAGGCCATAGCGGCGCTGTCACTATCGCGCATTACCTTTAAATCATAACCACCAGAAAACATACCTGCTTGACCTGTTAATACAACCACAGCCTGCGCTCGTTCTGCTTGGTTAAAAGCTTGATTAAGTTCGTCTAATACTTGGTGTGAAATAGCGTTTACTTTGCCATTTTTCATTGTAATAGTGGCAACATGTTCTTTGATTTGGTAGGTAACAAGGTTGTTCATATTAACTCTCTGGATAAAGGGGATGGATTTGGACTTAGTTATCTGTCAAATACTCCATTAATAGCAGCTCATGAATTTTTTTAGCAAACTGGATGAGTAAAACCTATTTAGATGCAATCAGGGTAAATTGTGTTTGAGCATCGACAATTTTTTTCAATTCACCAGATTGTTTTATATTGGTCATAGCTTGATTAATTTTTTGTAGATGACTTTGCCAACTTTTTTGAAACATAAAGGTTTGGTGAGTCTGTTTTAGAGGTTGTGACGAACGATATATTTCGATTTCTGATGAAAGTGCTTGAAACTCCCAATTAGCTCGTAATTCACTTATATAAATCAAGTCACATTTTTGACCTAAGAATATGCTCGTTATGGGTACTTCACTAGACACCTTTACAGGCTCGGCTATTTGTTGCTCGAAAAAAGGGTTAACACTGGGTAAGTGTAATTTTCATGAACACAAATTGTTTTGCCTCTGACCCAATCTGCTGGTTTATCGCTCGAATAAAATGGTTGCAGGCTGTATAAAAATTCTCTGTAATTTAAAACAGGCTCTGAAAAATAAGCCTTTCAGTATCTTGTGACCATTCTGGCGCAAGCCACGTGAAATCCGCCTGCCCTTTGATAATAGACGCTTCTAGCCCTTTTCTCGAAGTAGGAAAAAACGCTACATCAAAACTTAACTCACGACCTAAGGCTTCGACTACTTTAGGTATAATTCCGTTATATTCGGACATCTGATTGCTATAAACATAAGGCGGCTCTTCGGTATATATAACTGCAAAACGTATCGCCCGCCCTTGATTTAAGTTGTTCTCAGCATGCACCATGCCCACTAATAAAGTTAAGCAACCACTCAGTAAAATTAACCAACGCGTAAATACACGATTAATTAATAACATCGTGGTATCAAGCATGGTTGATTTTCCAGCTGACCGCCTGCCCTGCAAAAAATGGCACTATCGCCTCGCCATCTGGCAATATAACAGAATCAGGTACTGTCCAGCTTTGTCTAGACAAGGTCACTGTACCTGAGTTACGAGGCAGGCCATAAAAATCAGCTCCGTGAAAGCTGGCAAAACCTTCGAGTTTGTCCAGTGCATCCAATTCATCAAATATTTGAGTATAAAGTTCCAAGGCGCTCCATGCACTATAACAACCGGCACAACCGCAGGCATTTTCTTTGGCTTTTTTAGAATGCGGCGCTGAATCTGTCCCTAAGAAAAATTTATGAGAGCCACTGGCCACTAGTTTACGCAGAGCTTGTTGATGGGAGCTGCGTTTTAATACCGGTAAACAATAATTATGAGGTTTAATACCGCCCACCAGCAAATCGTTACGGTTTAACAATAAGTGTTGTGGGGTAATAGTAGCAGCTAGGTTACTCGCACCCGCTAATACAAAATCAGCAGCATCACGGGTCGTGATATGTTCAAACACCACTTTTAATTCAGGAAAGGCTTGCACAATTTTCGCCATGTATTGATCGATAAATACCTTTTCACGATCAAAGATATCCACATGACTCTCAGTCACTTCACCGTGAACCAATAATAACAAACCTTGCTTTTGCATCTCTTCAAAAATGAGATATAACGCTTCAATACCGCTTACCGCTTGATCCGAATTAGTCGTTGCCCCAGCAGGATATAACTTAGCTGCCACTACACCCGCTTGTTTAGCATCAATAATATCTTGAGTAGATGTTTGATTAGTCAGATATAACGTCATCAAAGGCTCAAAAAGACTACCTTGTGGGCGAGCATCCAAAATACGTGTTTTGTATTCAATGGCTAACGTTGCATTCACTACAGGAGGCACTAAGTTTGGCATGACTATCGCACGGGCAAAACACCTAGCAGTAGCGGGGACAGTTTCGCCGAGCATATCGCCGTCTCTAAAATGTAAATGCCAATCGTCTGGTGTGGTGATAGTAATCTGTTGCATCTTTATCCTGCTTGAGTTTTTAATTAAAACCAATAAATCTTATTCACTATTATGCCTCAAATTACCATTTAAAAACTAAGACTCTGGAAGCATTTGTTATTGTACCAACAAAACTCACCTCCCCGATTAAGAAACTTCTGAATTTATTAGCAAATTAAAGCATTATTAGCGTTATAAATTATTCACCTATTTTGTGGAATTGCTTTATGCCTGCAGCCATCAGCCTGCTAAA
>CAZMDX010000278.1:0-6121 GCA_964564805.1 uncultured Pseudoalteromonas sp.
AGTCGATGTTTTGCTTAATTCGACATCACGGCGTGATGCCGCTGGCAAAATCATCGGAGTAGTTGGTGTAGGTCAGGATATTACAGAGCTCAATAAAGTACGTAACGAACAAGAAGTAGAACGCAAAGAAGCCACTGCTCAACTTATTCAGGCGTCAAAACTAGCAACCCTTGGGGAAATGGCGACATCAGTTGCACATGAATTAAACCAACCTCTAAACGTTATACGGATGGCTGCGGGAAACAGTCTGCGACGTATTTCTAAAGGCACTGCTGAATTCGAGTATTTAAACGATAAACTGAAACGCATTGATGACCAGACTATGCGGGCAGCTGCCATCATTGATCACATGCGCGTATTTGGGCGCAAGGCAAACGAAGAACCAGAACCTATTGATCCTCGCACTGTCATTACCAATGCGCTTGAACTAATGGGAGAGCAATTGCGTTTGATTGGAATTGAGGTAGTGACTCAGTTTCCAAAAGACTGCCACTTGATTTTAGGGCACAGCATACAAGTGGAGCAGGTGATCTTAAACCTTCTTATGAACGCCAGAGATGCCTTGGCAGGGCGAGATGGTGAGAAGAAGATTACATTACGTATATTTGAAGATAATAAAAATATACATATTACATCTGAGGATAACGGTGGGGGTATTCCTAGCCATTTTTTACCCCGCATTTTTGAGCCGTTTTATACAACCAAGGAAGTGGGAAAAGGGACTGGTTTAGGGTTGTCAATCAGTTATGGCATCATAACTGATATGCGTGGGACTATAGCAGCTAAAAATATTGACGGCGGTTGTCGTTTTATACTTATGCTCCCTTTTGTGAATTAGTATTCGTTATTGGAAGGAGAGGGATTATTACAATTAAAATTCTTATTGTTGACGATGAAGAAATTATTCTTGAAGAAGTGTCAGAAACACTAACTGATGAAGGCTACGAGTGTTTTGTTGCAAGTAATGTTAGGGCTGCAGTCGACGTTGTTGAAGCCGCGCCTGAACTCAGTCTTATTATTACAGATTTGAGAATGCCATATGAATCAGGTGCAGGCTTGATTAAAATCGTTGAAAAAAAATTTAGGCAAGACATAAAGTTTATCGTCATGTCAGGACATGCTGTTCCCGGTTTTGAGACAGACGTGATAGACCTTTCCTTGCATCACTTTTTAAAAAAACCATTAGATGTTAATAATTTGTTAGATATGGTTGGTACCGTGTTAGCGACTAAAAAATAGTAAAAAACACATCAATAATTTTCTTTCAAGTCACGTTGATGTCATACAAATGGCTGAACTGTTATGACAAACGAGTTTGTGACACGCGAAGATTATTATAATCCCTCATATTATTTACACTGCGAGAATAAGGGTTTATAGCGAACATTTTTTCTTTGTAATAAAGGATGTTGTCCACGTGTTGTGTGCTGAAATAAAACAGGTACGAACGTTAAAGAGGAGAGAAACATAACGCTTTCTTAAAAATTTATGTATGGATATTTTTAGGCATCGATACACTCGACTGCCATCAATTAAGTGCTGTTTTATGCCATGTTTATTTATTTCAGTATTTGCTCTGTTCTTTTATCTTTTTATTCTAATTCCAGTACTTCATTAGAAACAAGATACACCTCTTTTTTCTTGGCGACACGACTGACAATTTCTTCTAAACGCTTTTTATTCGTTTCATTGAAATTACGGTTTTGTAACTCTTTTAATAGTTCAAGAGTGTTCACTTTTTCGAAAAAATGTAACTCCCCGTCGACTAAACATTGTAATAAATTAAGGCTGAAAGCAAGTTCCCTCGGGAATAGTGAATAAGCCTGATAGAAGTCCTCCACCGCTGCGACGTAATTTTTATTGGAGTACTTTTGCAAGCCAATTTTATTAAATTCAAGGGCCTGTGGTCTTCTTTCACCGATGGCATCTTCGCCCTTTGCGATTAGTATGCCAGAAACAGTTTTCTCATTACTGTCCTCAACTTCTTTCAACTTTTCTTGACTCAGTTTTAAAAACTCTTTGGCTTTTTCAGTATTACCGAGGTTATGCCATGCTTTGACAGCGTCAGTGATAGTTGATATTTCAGCGTTTTGAAGTTCACTCATGCCGGTACGGGATAAAATTTCATTGGCTTTCAACACATTGCCTTCCATAAAAGCAATCATGGCAAACATGTAGTCTTTTTTAATGATTAAACTAGGGTCGGATAATTTTCTGCCAGCAGCACCAATCAAAAACTTTGCGACTTGTAAATCTGAAGAACGTTCGGGTAAAGATCTCAGTTCTGCTTCAGCTATGTAACAGCGAGCAAGCTCGAGTGATATTTCATCGTAACGTTCGCGAATAGAACGATTAGACTCTCGTTTTTTTTCTAATAATGTTATGGCTTCGTTGCCCCGTTCTTGCGCTTGATAAATATAAGCTTTCAAGCGTGCAGCAGGGATTGATAACTCACCTTCACGGATCTGATGCATGAAGTTTTCAGCTTTGTTGTACTGGTTGTTGTCTACGCTAATGCGGGCCAACCACTCACATGCTTTGTCACTGGTAAGTTCTGAATGCGTCAGCTCGAGCAATAAGGTTTCACTTTCTTGTATATGTTCGTCTAAAAACAGACTTTGGATTAATCCCCACTTAGCCCATATGACTTTGTCAGATTTTTTTAAAATGCTGCGATAAAGACTTATCGCTTCTGAATAGCGACCCAATTTATTTAAAAGCTTGGCGCGCAACTTAACCAGTGCACTTTTTTTCTTGGGTGGGGCATTTTTTTCTAATAGATGGTCTAGTAGGACTAATGCTTGTGGATAATTATCTTCATCCATCATTTCGAAAACAGGCATTAAATATTCATGAAGGCTAAGGCAGTTTGAAATACTTCTGCTTAAATTGCGTATGGTATAGGGCTTGATTACCAACGCTTCTGGATGCACGTCAACGATCTGACCAATAATGAGCGGGAGTCGATCGCAGGTAATAAACATCACACAAGTAGTGTGAGTGATTTGTTTTTGTTTTTGTAAATCTTGTAATACTTCTACGCCATTTTTATTTTGTCCAAGATGGAAGTCCATTAGCAGTAAATCTAACGTCTTATTTTTCATATTGGTTTTCAGTTCTCGACCATTACTGAAGCAGTTGATTTTGTTAAATCCCATATCCAACAGATGACTACGAATATTGGCACGCGCCATTCCATTGTCTTCCACAACGGCGACTCTAACTTTTGTAAATGACATTTGGAAAGACTATTTTTATTTGATTGATTGGCAGCATAACAGTCACAAGAGATAAAAATAATCAATTTTTTAGTTCATCCCGGGCGTTTTAACCAAATATACTAATTGCTGTTGTATAGCTAACGGGACAGTGGTCGATAAGTAAAAATGTTTACTTTACGTTAACGTAAAGGTAAAAATTTGTTAGCCTGATGAAATTATAACTATTCAGGATTATTTATGCTGCTTATTCCGTCTCTCATTAATGGCGAATTGATCACATCGTCTTTATTACCAAACATTCCTGTGACTAATCCCGCTAATAATGAAGTGATAGCTGAATTGACTTGCACTAGTGAGGCAGAATTAGCTTTAGCCGTGGCAAGCGCAAAAACAGCATTTCAAAGCTGGAAAGAGGTGCCTGCCTCAGAAAGAGCGCGGGTGATGATGCGTTATCAGCAATTACTTAAAGAACATCATGCTGAAATCGCTACTATTCTCAGTAGCGAAACAGGTAAGACCCTTGCTGATGCAAAAGGTGACGTTTGGCGTGGTATTGAGGTAGTAGAACAAGCTATTAATATTCCCTCAATGATGATGGGAGAAACAGCAGAAAATGTGGCCAGAGGCATCGATACTTATAGTTTTATTCAACCTCTAGGTGTGTGCCTAGGCATCACACCTTTTAACTTTCCTGCAATGATCCCGTTATGGATGTTTCCTATGGCGATTGCTTGCGGTAACACTTTTATTCTTAAACCATCAGAGCAAGACCCTCTTACACCAATGAAATTAGCAGAGTTGTTTGTGCAAGCTGGTGCACCACAAGGTGTACTAAATGTAGTGCATGGCGGCAAAGATCAGGTCAATATGTTGTTGCAAGACCCAGACATTCGTGCAGTGTCTTTTGTTGGTTCAGTACCTGTGGGACAGCATATATACAAAACAGCTACCGACAATATGAAGCGCGCCCAGTGTTTTGCGGGTGCCAAAAACCATTCAGTTATCATGCCGGATTCAAATAAAACACAGGTACTTAATAATTTAGTTGGCGCTTCTGTAGGGGCTGCAGGGCAGCGTTGCATGGCCATTTCTGTCGCTGTATTTGTGGGTGACACAAAAGAGTGGATAGGAGAGTTAACTGAACTTCTAAAAGCAGTTAAACCCGGGTTATGGGATGATGAATCAGCAGGATTTGGTCCATTGATCAGTCCACAAGCTAAACAAAAAGTATTGTCACTTATCCAGCAAGGTAAGGATGAAGGTGCAACTTGTTTACTAGATGGCTCAGATTTTGTTTTAGATCAAGTCGGCTATGAAAATGGTAATTGGGTCGGTCCTACGGTTTTTGCAGATGTTCGCGAAGACATGGTGATTTACCAAGAAGAAATTTTTGGCCCTGTGTTGTGTTGTATGGCAGTTGATACGTTAGAACAAGCTATTGCCCTAGTGAATCGTAATCCATACGGTAATGGTACCTCTATCTTTACCGCAAGTGGCGCTGCCGCCCGCAAATATCAACATGAAATTGAAGTGGGACAGGTGGGTATTAACGTGCCTATTCCGGTGCCATTACCGTTTTTCTCTTTTACTGGCTGGAAGAACTCTTTCTACGGCGATTTACATGCCTATGGTAAACAAGCCGTGCGTTTTTATACTGAAACAAAAACGATTACCGCGCGCTGGTTTGAAGATGACATCGCTTCTGGCCCCAATATGACCATTTCGTTGAAATAGGAAGATATTATGAATTTTGATATGACCGATGACCAGCTTGCTTTTGCCGACGCCGCCAAACAATTTGCCGAACAGGAATTGGCTCCGCATGCTGCCAAATGGGATAGAGAGCATATTTTCCCAAAGCAAGTGATTCAAAAAGCAGGTGAACTGGGTTTTTGTAGTCTATATTCGCCAGAAAGTGAAGGTGGTATGGGCTTAAGTCGTTTGGACTCCTCTATTATTTTTGAACAGCTTGCAATGGGGTGTACTACCACCACAGCCATGATGACCATTCATAATATGGCTACATGGATGGTAGCGACGTGGGGTACCAGAGCGGCTAAAGATAAGTGGTGTCCTAGCTTAGTCACAGGTGAAAAGTTAGCGTCTTATTGCTTAACTGAGCCTGGTTCAGGATCTGACGCTGCAGCTATGCGCACTACGGCTAAAAAAGATGGGGAGGACTACCTGTTAAACGGCTCCAAGATGTTTATATCAGGTGCAGGTGAAACCGAAGTGTTGGTAGTTATGGCGCGCACTGGAGAATCGGGTCCTAAAGGTATTTCTGCTTTTGTGATTGCTGCTGATGCCGAAGGTGTAATTTACGGTAAGGCCGAAGAAAAGATGGGCTGGAATGCCCAGCCAACCCGCTTGATTACGTTTGATAATGTCCGCGTGTCAGCAGATTGTTTGTTAGGTGAACAAGGACAAGGATTTACTTTTGCCATGAAAGGTTTAGACGGCGGTCGTATTAACATTGCCACTTGCTCAATTGGCACCGCACAAATGGCATTAAATACTGCCAAATCTTACATGCAAGAGCGTACTCAATTTGGCAAGCCACTGGCGGCGTTTCAAGCTTTACAATTCAAGCTCGCTGATATGGCGACTGAACTGGTGGCTGCTAGACAAATGGTTAGATTGGCTGCTTTCAAGTTGGATAATGAAGATCCAGAATGCAGCGCTTATTGCGCCATGGCAAAACGTTTTGCAACCGACGTAGGTTTTAATGTGTGTAATGAAGCATTACAAATTCACGGTGGATATGGATATATCAAAGAATATCCGTTAGAAAGATATGTACGCGATGTGCGAGTACATCAAATATTGGAAGGCACCAATGAAATCATGCGAATGATCATTGGTAGGCGTTTGTTGGCAGAACATGCTGGTGATATTCTTTA
>CAZMDX010000279.1:0-3229 GCA_964564805.1 uncultured Pseudoalteromonas sp.
GAAAGTATGGTCGAAGAAATTATGTAGCTGGTTCATTTTGGGGGATTTATATTGCTGGAATTTGGCAAGATGTGTATCTTCAAAAATTACCTTCAGTTTATATTGAAGATACTTATGTAAAACCTTGGGTACATAAAAACGAATTAGAAGTTGAGGTCAAAGTGAAAAATACTACAAATAAAGCCGTTAAATTTCGGCTTTATTTGTATTTTAAACATCTGTAGCAATTTGTGTTGATCGTCTGATATCTAAATTGAGCAGATCGTCGAAGTTAACTGCTCGAAGGTCTGCAAATGGCACTAGGCCGACTGACATCGTCGAGCGAATTGCACGCCCTTTTTAGGCGTTTTCATATTCAGCGTCCCACATCTCTGCGTCGCCATTAAAACGTTTATACCATTGACGGAGAGCTACGCTGGTTACCCCTGAATTTTCAGTTTCCGCCCCCAACATTAATGTATTCGAGATTTCGGCAAGTTCGTTTCCATAATGTTTAGCATGTGGCAATGCTTCCTCTATAAGAAATACCCGTTATACGATTAATCAAAAGGGGCTGAAGGCATATCGAACTCAGCCAAATATCAGATTTGGTTAAGCTCTGTCTGTACCACATGTAAGATTGGGTACTGACTAATTCAACTGATTTATCATAAACAAAGAAAAGAATACCCCCAAAAGAGAAGTATTCTTTTTTTTATTTACACCCTATCTTATTTTCCTTTAGGTGCGTTATTACCTCGTCCGCCGTTAGATGGTATGGGGCCTCGCCCACCACTAGGTGGATTATTACCGCGTCCACCTCCTGATGGTTTTCCAGTTTGACTTGGCGCGTTTTTTAATGAAAGCATCGCTTTCTCCTTTAGTTAAGCTCTAATATATAAGTGTTAGAGCAACACTTTTACAACACTAATGCACCTGCAATAAAGCCGCCTCTTATTGCAATTTGCTCTTTTAATTCATGTTCTTTATTTGGCTCAATTTCGTAAAAATCAGAAAGCTTTATATACTGATTTATGACCCGATCTTGTGGAACATTCTTGATAACCACTGTATGTGTTTGTTTACCCCAAATTTCGTTAATAACCACCCTGTATTCCATTTTAACATTCATATAAACAGTGACATTTGCTCCCACATATTTAGTCTCATTCAACTTCGCTATTTGTTCTTCGATTGCCTCATCATTAAATGTTCCGTTGGTTATATATCGGTGATTGTCTCCTATCGGTATTATTTGATTGTTAGTTGAAAGAAGTGGGTAATCTGTTCTTTTATCTAACGTTGATGATTCAAATGCTAAAATCTCGTCGCCTGTTATGACAACCTCTTTTTGAGTTATGTGCTGACTCGTGAAATTTGTTTCATTGTCTGGGCAAGGAAAGTCAGAACAAACCTCATCTAGGTAATAGGCGAGTAAATAAAATAAAATCAAGTCACGTCCAGATATATGTGATTTGGACCATTCACCCCCTTTAAGATTTGGTAACCACGTATCATTCCTTCCATTAGTTATTCTTGGCTTAGAGGCTTTTGCCATTAAGAACCATTGCTTAAACTCACTGTGTTCACATTGCTTCTTTAGCCAATTTAGAAGGACCGGAACGTCGTTGTTTCCGCAACCAGTATAGGGAGAATTTAGCTCTTCAGTAGGCACTAAGACATTACTAGATGTAACCCAAGCTAAATATGCTAAAACGTTTGGGTCTGCGAAAAAGCTAGTTAATGCGCGAGCGAATATATCTGATTGTCTTTGCTCGAAGCTTGACAAATACTCATCAACAGAGTCATAGCAAGCAGCTTGCATATATTTACCAGATGCGACTTTGGGACAACCATATTTCTCTATTAAAAGACTGATATTAGTTCTGGATAGTTTCTGTTCTCCACTTTTATATTTAGATATATTAGTAGGATCTACTCCTAAAACTTCGGCTATATCTTTTTGACTTTCCCCATCAAATTTTGCCTTAGATACAGCGTGTATAATGATAGCTATAGAATATTCTTTGGTGTGATTGTGAATTTGGTGTTTCAATTTATTACTTAATGTTTTGAAAAGTTATGCATCAAATATTAGCCATAAAAATTCAAACTGTAAATGAGCAAAATACTCAATAACCACTCACTTTATTGAGAAGGGTGTTCTGTCCTTGATAAAAAAGACGAATTTTTCGCTCATAATTTATATTTGAGCGACATCGCTTCTTCAGTCCGGTGAAGGGTTACTCAATTTTGTAGCTGTGGTCAGAATAAAGAAGCCGCTATGAGAAAAATCTTCATAGGATTAATCAAACTCATTTAACCGCTTATCTAACAGACAGTCGTGGAAACCCCGAAACAGCTCTACCATTTGTCATTCAAACTCTGCTTACATTGCATACAAAACATGAATATTAAATAGGGTGTCTTTTACGTATAGTTCATAAAACGGGGATTCTTGAGGGGTGAATGCCGATTAAGTAGCTTTACTCAAGTCTCCCCTCTTTGCATTTTGATTGTGAAGGAATTGCGAGTAAAGCAACTGATGATGTAATCCGCGTTTGGAATGATAAAACGCTTCTATTGCTTATGATTAATATAAATTCGGCAACTGGGCTTCTGTGATCTGCTACCATCGAAGTAACCGATATTAAGCGGCAATTAACTTGTTAGGTTAACTCAAATGGCGACATTAACAGCAAAAAAATATACATCAGAAATCAACGCTAGTATTGCCTTTCGACTTGGTGACAACATACTAGAAAAATGGGGTTGTAGTTCTGTTGAAAAACAAGCAATCCTACAGTTAAAAAAAAGCTCTTATCATCGTTATCAAAAAGACAACAACAGTGCATCTTTATCAAGTGATCAGTTAGAGCGTATTAGTTATCTTGCAAACATCCATGATTCTTTAAGATCAGTATTTTCAAATCCAGAGAATGTTTATAGTTTTATGAAGATGAAAAATGAAAATGCATATTTTAATGGGCGTACTCCATTATCTATAATTAATTCTGGGAATTTTGGCGCGTTATACGAAGTATTTAAGCGAATAGATGCAATGCGTGATAGTAAGTGCTAGAGCTAGCTAACTATTCAAACATCACGGTGAGATGTTTGAATAAGCCGACTAAATTTGGCACCAACCGAATATTTTCATTAGATAATCCAACACTTCAGGTAGTCTGAGACAACAAAGCCCCGCTCTCATCAGAGGGCGAGGCTTTAGATTCAAAACTATTCAGTTACC
>CAZMDX010000280.1:0-3128 GCA_964564805.1 uncultured Pseudoalteromonas sp.
GGTGAGGAGTTAGGTTTTGACCTCATTAGTCTTTTACTGACTCATAAAAACACTCATGATTTAATAGATAGACCTATGGAATTTTTGGGTAATATTGTGCTGTTATTAGTGGGGGGTAACGACACGACTCGTAACTCAATGACGGGAGGTGTTCATGCACTTAATCTGTTTCCTGATGAGTTTGTTAAGCTCAAAAAAAATCCAAGTTTGATCCCTAACATGGTGTCAGAAATTATTCGCTGGCAAACCCCTTTGGCATACATGCGCAGGGTCGCTAAAGAGGATGTTGAACTTAGTGGAAAAACGATTAAGAAAGGCGATAAAGTGGTGATGTGGTACGTATCAGGGAATCGTGATGAACGGGAAATTGAACAACCTAACCGATTTATCATCGATCGTGAAAATGCCCGAAAACATCTTTCATTTGGTTTTGGTATTCATCGCTGTATGGGTAACCGATTAGCGGAAATGCAATTGCGCATACTTTGGGAAGAGATATTAAAGCGATTTGATAATATAGAAGTGGTTGGCGACCCAAAGTACGTCCAATCAAATTTTGTAAAAGGTTATACCCAATTGATAGTAAAACTTACTGCAAAAACGTAGTGAGAAATCAATAAGACTTTGATGATAGCCGTTATCTCAACAACTAAATTATTCGTTTAACTATCATGGGTACCCTACAAAACCTTGTATTAAATACTCAAAAAAATTGAATCACCAATTAATGCGAGTTCATAATATCATCCATTTAAACCACCGAAATTTTCGATACGTTAATATTAGTGTTCTACTAAATTACTCAGCTAAGTCTGAACGTCGGACGATTTCAACTCAACAACGCATGTTTTCTAGTCTAGTCAATCCGTCTTCATTCAAAATACATAAAATTCATGCATCAAGAAGTAATAAATAACTATTTATAAGGACTTTTAATATGAGTTTGTGGGTAGCTATCCCTTCCAATTTTATCAATAAAAGTTTGTTGAATAGGACGGATATAGCGTTTACTCTAAATATTAATAACATAAATTTTGGCTTGAATTGCTAAGTTAAAAGTTGTTAATCAACATATATTATAACGTTCGTATTTGTCTCATTTAGTGTTTAGGAGTTTTGCATGAAGTGTTTTTCTATCAGTTTAGTTGTACTAATCGGTGTTGTTACTTTCAGTAAAGCACAAGCGCAACAACCCATCGTAATATCAGAACAACTAGAGCAGAAAGTTATCGAATGGCGCCGCCACTTACATCAACATCCAGAGCTTAGCAATCGTGAATTTAACACCGCTAACGTCATAGCTGAACATTTAAGCGGGCTAGGTTTAGAGGTGCAAACTGGTATCGCACATACGGGGGTTGTGGGTGTATTAATCGGTGGGAAACCAGGTCCTACGATTGCGCTACGTGCTGACATGGATGCGCTACCTGTAATAGAACAAACTGATGTACCGTTTAAATCCATTGCGAAATCTGAATATAGAGGCAAAGAAGTAGGTGTGATGCATGCTTGCGGTCATGACTTACACATGGCGATGTTAATGGGTGCGGCAGAAAAACTGTCGTCTATGAAAAATGACATCGCTGGCACTATCATTTTTATATTTCAGCCTGCCGAAGAAGGTGCACCTAAAGGGGAGAAAGGTGGTGCTGAACTAATGTTAAAAGAAGGCTTGTTTACCGAACATCAGCCAGATGTTGTATTTGGTATCCACGTTTGGTCTGCTGGTAATACCGGTCATATTGGTTATCGCGAAGGGCCACTAATGGCTTCATCAGATCGTTTTGAAATCACAGTAAAAGGTCAACAAACACATGGCTCCAGTCCTTGGGGCGGTGTTGACCCTATCGTCGCCGCAGGACAAATTATTGGCAGTACACAAACCATTGTGAGCCGACAGGTAAACATCACAAAAGCACCCGCAGTGATCAGTTTTGGTATCGTTGAAGGTGGTGTACGCAACAACATTATCCCAGATGAAGTTTATCTAGAAGGAACCATTCGCAATTTTGATATGGGTAACCGTGCTCAGATATTTAAAAATTTAAAAACCACTGCTGAAATGACCGCCAAAGCTACCGGCGCAGAGGCGCATGTGCACATTGACGAAGGCTACCCAGTCACTATTAACGATATAAACCTCACACGTTCAATGCTGCCCACCATTGAACGTGTGGCAGGTAAGGACAAAGTGCATATAAACGACTTAGTAACTGGCGCAGAAGATTTTTCATTCTTCGCACTTGAAGTGCCTGGGTTGTTTGTGTTTTTAGGTATAACACCTGAAGGTAAAGATGCCAAAAGTGCTCCAAGCAACCATTCACCGCTTTTCTATGCTGACGAAAAAGCATTAAAAACTGGCACAGAGCTTTATATAAATTGGGCCATAGATTATACCAAATTATAACTACGCCCTAAATTACTCAATAATACATGGCTATAAATTAACATATACACATATGGGTACTATCAAGATTTCAAAACGCTACTGTCTTTTCGTGTTAGGCAACAACATCAAGCATTATGTCTTTATTTATTCAAAGTCATCTAGTTGTTGAAGTCGCTTTAAAAATGGCTTGGTTCTGAAATATTTCTGGCTCTCAATAAAAATGGTTCTGTTGAGAGTTTTTGATGAATTGTTTTATCACATCCTTAATCCGTTCACCGCTTGATGGCTTCAATAAGGTAGGGAAGTAAAATAGTGTGAGTGAGAGTGTAAGATAAGAATTGAACCTGGATTGAGTCATAGTTTAAGAGCGAGCAACGTAAATCGATTACTGGGTAGCAGCTGTTGGCAAGAGTCGGGCAAAAAACCTCGACATAATCTTTATTTATATCGAAGTTGTGCAAATTGAGGCTGTAACAGATTTTGAGTAACTGACTTTAATATTATTATCAATTAAAAAGCCGTAGCTAGTTGACCTAAGTCGTAATCATGACTACATTTCAGCTCATGACAAAGAGCTCTTACGCTTATATTTTTCATTGGGCAAATAACCTCATAGCCTAATTAACCATAAACCCATTCTTTAAATATATAATCAAATCAACTTTTTTATCTTTAGTACTTGAAAAAAACGGTCGCCCTACAAGCGCTTTTTTTGAGCTCCTGCAAAGTAAGCTTATTG
>CAZMDX010000281.1:0-4874 GCA_964564805.1 uncultured Pseudoalteromonas sp.
GAGAATGTCAATACAGAAATCATGCCAAGTATTAATGCTACATAATTCAGTTGGTTAGATTAAAAAGTAAGTTGTGAAATTACAAATATTGCTTTTATTTAATGCAATAGCACCAAAATAACGCATTAAAAAACGAGCTAATAATGTTGCGTTAAGCTATGTAGCGAGGCTATTCTTGCAGTCGGTTTTAAGTATATATACCCATAGGAAAAGTCTTCAAATGAATCTGACAAAAGCGTTCACACTCAGCGCAACTTTATTGCTCACCCTTGGCCTTCAAGCTGCATCAGTGTGGAAAGTGACTAACAACCAACACAGTCTTTATATTGGAGGTACTATCCATGTCCTTACTCCTCAGGATTACCCTTTAGCAAAGGAGTATAATTTGGCATATCAAGCATCAAACAAATTAATTTTTGAAACCAATATGGAGGCAGCAAGTTCACCAGAGTTTGGTCAAAAAATGATGGACCAAATGATGTACAGCGATGGCACAACTATCAATAATGTATTGCAACCCGATACTTATAAGGCACTTGCAATACATTTATCATCTCGACAAATACCGATGCAAGCATTCGCCTCACATAAGCCGACTTTGTTAGCTATTTCGCTCACCTTCATAGAGTTAGAGGCCATGGGATACACTAGTGAGGGCGTAGACATGTTTTTTGCTAATATGGCAAAAGTCGAAGGAAAAGAACAAGGTTGGTTAGAAACACCTGATGAACAATTATCGTTTTTGGCTAAATTGGGCGGTGACGATCCTAATGCCATAATTGAATACACCCTCAAAGACATCAAAAAGATGCCAGAGATGTTTGCTGAGTTACATTCAACTTGGCTAACAGGTGATATGCAAGGTATGGCGGATGTAGGTATTACACCTTTTCAAGATGAGTATCCAATTATCTACCAAGACTTATTGGTGACCCGTAACAACAATTGGTTACCTAAGATTGTTGACATGTTAAATGACACACCCACAGAGTTTATTTTGGTCGGTGCATTGCATCTTTCAGGGCCTGATAGTGTATTGGCAAAGCTCGAAGCTAAAGGTTACAAAATAGAAAAACTATAACCGATAACTGGTGAACACAAATCAAAAGACAGAATTTATATCCTGTCTTTTGAAATTCACCCACTCTTTATCGTCTTCTTATCGTTTTTTTGCGATAATCTTTTTGATTTGTAAATACTGAAAAAATTAAATCTATGATCGAAACCTGCGATACCCCTGGACTTTTACCGATACAATCCGCTATTTCTAATATGCTAAAATACATTACTTCAGTTTTAGAAAGTGAGCAAATAGAACTGGATGAAGCACTTGGCAGAGTCCTGGCTGAAAATGTGGTATCACACATTAATGTGCCGCCAAATGATAATTCAGCTATGGATGGTTATGCTGTTCGTTGTGAAGATCTTATTGATAACAACCAACTCGAATTGGTGGGTACCGCTCTAGCTGGTTTACCTTTCAAAAATAAAGTGTTGGCTGGCCAATGTATCAGGATCATGACAGGTGCAGTTATACCCCAAGGTACTGATTCTGTAGTGATGCAAGAAAACACAGATGCTAAAAGTGACTCGGTTATTTTTAGACAAATACCTGAATACGGTAACAGCGTTCGAAAAGCGGGTGAAGATATTCAGCAAGGTACCGTTGTGGTAACTAAAGGCACTAAACTGACCCCAGCCTATCTGGCATTGATTGCCTCGGTTGGTATTGCTGAAGTATCAGTCATCCGTCATATTAAAGTAGGCTTAATTGCCACGGGTGATGAGTTAACTCCACCTGGCCAGCCACTTAGTGATGGCGCTATCTATGAAAGTAATCGTTATGCACTTAGCGCATTACTCAAAACATTCCCCGTTGTTCTATTTGATTTTGGTATTGTCAAAGATAACAAAGAAGATTTAAAAGCTGTTTTTGAACAAGCAGGTAACCATTGTGATTTAGTCTTGTCTTGCGGTGGCGTATCGGTGGGTGATGCCGATTACGTAAAAGAAATATTAGACGACTTAGGATCTATCAATTTTTGGAAAGTGGCCATCAAACCCGGTAAACCTTTTGCCTTTGGTCAACTAAAAGGTCAACTAGGTAACGCATGGTTTTGTGGTCTTCCAGGTAACCCTGTTTCATCTTATGTGACATTTGAACAATTGGTGACACCAGTATTGCAAAAACTAAGTGGGCAAACATTTCTTCCCACACCACATTTTGTTGCCAAAGCAGCTTGTCTTATTAAAAAACGACCGGGTCGGGCAGATTATCAAAGGGGTCTATTTTACCGTGATGAACAGGGGGAACTCTGGGTTAAGCCTAATGGAAAACAAGGTTCAGGTATCATGAGCTCAATCGCCAATGCTAATTGTTACATGGTCTTAGAACAAGATGCAGGAGACGTGCAACAAGGAGAGGCGGTTAACATCCAGCCGTTTTAATCCGGTCTCCGGTCGTTGAGCGACTCGAGGTAAGAGATAAATCTAAGAAAGAAGAACAAAGAAAGATTTTAGTATTTAAGAAAAAATCAAAAATAATTTTTCATGGTGCATTCTTGAATATTTCATCTTTGACACCGATTGATTATAGCTTATTGGATCATCACACCACAAAAGATGACGAGTGCTGCACAGGAAAATAAAAAGTTTAATCATCTTTGTTCTTTTCTCTGTGTCCTCCTTTGCCTCTGTGGTGAGATGTTTTAGTTTTAGTTTTAGTTTTAGTTTTAGTTTTCAACAACAATAAGAAGCAAGATTTGTGGCATTTAAAAAAGAATTAAAAACAATTTGTCATCTGGCGTGGCCTTTACTGGTTGCGCAAATCACCCAAACCTTGATGGGGGTGTCAGATACTATTATGGCAGGTCGATATTCAGCTACCGATATGGCAGCTGTGGCAATTGGATTTGGTTTTACCCTACCAATCATAGTGTTTCTTCAAGGGATCACTCTAGCGCTACCGGCTATTATTTCTCGTTTTAATGGCTCAAAACAGATTAGTAAAGTCGCTAACTATACTCAGCAAATGGTTTGGCTAGCCTTAACTTTTTCTATTTTAGCGGTGTTGTTTGGTTTTGTATTTGAACCTTTAATGCAATATATACAGATGGAGGAAGACTTAAGGCGTATTACCATCGACTATATTCATTATATTTTATATTCAATGCCGGCCTTTGCTTTGTATCAGGTACTTAGAAATTATTGCGAAGGGTTATCCATTACTAAACCAAGCATGCTGATTATGGGCATTGGTTTATTGGTTAATATACCGGCTAATTATGTTCTGATTTATGGCAAGTTTGGCCTACCTGAGATGGGAGGCGCGGGTTGTGGAGTGGCAACAGCATTAGTGTTTGTGGCGATGTTTATAGCTACATGGTTATATACACTCAAGTCCAAAAAACTGGCTAGGTATGACTTATATACCAAGCTATATCGCCCACATTATCAATATATGATGGAATGTATGAAGTTGGGTTTGCCCATCGCCATGACCATACTATTTGAAGTCACATTGTTTGCAGCGGTAGCTATTTTACTTGCGCCTTTTGGTGCAATTGCGGTGGCATCCCATCAAGTAGCCCTAAACTTTTCTGCTCTGATGTTTATGATCCCGTTGAGTATTGGCATGGCAACCAGCATTCGTATTGGGCATCTACTTGGCGAACAAAATCCTGAACAAGCTAAAGTCGCAACAAAGTGTGCTTTCTTTTTGGGTATAAGCATTGCCATTTTTACCGCCTGCTTAACTGTTATAGGCCGTGACTTTATTGCTAATTTGTACAGTATTGACCCACCTGTGATTGAGTTGGCATCTGGCCTTTTACTGTTGGCCGCTATGTTTCAATTTTCAGACGCCATTCAAGTTATATCTGGAACAGCACTGCGCGGTTACAAAGATACAACGGCTATGTTCTATTTAAGTTTTATTTCATACTGGGTAGTGGGTATGACAATAGGCTGTGTGTTGGGATTAACCGATTGGATAGTACCCAAAATGGCTGCAGCAGGTTTTTGGATAGGATTTATTTGTGGTTTAAGTACCGCTGCCGTAACCTTAGGATTACGGCTTAGATATATCCAAAAAACAGTGGTTCAACTAAGTACAGCTAATGCCTAAATTATTATCTAAATAGGAAACTACATGCAATTATTGGATATCGCATTTCGCCCTAAATCTAGAGCCCCTATGCAAACTAAATCAGAATCGATGATCAGCAAAGTAGCTGGCGTAGAGGGTGACTTTAGAGGTAAACCAGGTAAACGTCAGGTTACAGTGATGAGTATTGAGCAATGGAAACTTGCTTGTGATGCAGTAGCTACGACACTTCCATGGACGGTCAGGCGAGCTAATTTATTGGTTGATGGTGTTAACTTTGACCCAAGTATGGTCGGACAACAAATTAAGATTGGTCAATGTATATTATATGTCACGGGTGAAACAGACCCTTGCCCAAAAATGGATGCACAACATCAAGGGTTAACACAGGCTCTAACACCTGATTGGCGCGGTGGAGTTTGCTGTCGGGTCATTGCAGATGGAAGAATAAAGGTCGGCGATAAAATGGTCATTATTTAGCCGAAATATAAACTTCGTTGATGGCTTTTTTTAAAATAGATTAACTTGATGATGTAATCAGGTTTATTATTACTATTGTCATTCACATACCAAGGTAAAATTAATTATGAAAGTCTCTTATTTACTTATTGTTGTATCTGCCCTTGCCTTTTCACCACAGAGTCACGCCGAAGGTTGGCTCGATTCTATTAAAGGCATGTTTGGTATGGAAACTGAAACATCTGCAATGCCAAATGTAGCAGATATGATTAGCTCAGTCAGCGAATCTGTAGGGATAGACGAGTCTCAA
>CAZMDX010000282.1:0-1601 GCA_964564805.1 uncultured Pseudoalteromonas sp.
CGACTTAACAACATCTCTTTGTAATTAACTCGAGGATTAAAACCGCGCGATGAGAACGGCGCAGTCGTTTGCGATATAACTTGACCTACGTTGTCGATAGAAACAGTCGATGAGGCCCCGGTCCCAGGTAAAACTAATTCCAATTCACTTTTATATACCGGTGCCTTGTCCAAATACAAGATAACAACCGCGGTAATCAGCAAATAACAGCACAAGGTAAATATTAAATAAGGCCATTTCAAAAAACGGTAAACAGTCGCTTTAAAACGATCTACTGGCGAAAGCAGAGCAATCGGATAATGTTTCATAAATATAGGCTCAAAACAACAAGGTAAAAGGTATTAACAAATCTACAATGGTTCTGGCAACGTCACGTAAATTAGTCACTCCAGAGTCATAACATGCGATCGCATCATCGGGCATAACATAAGGGTTTATATCATCCCGGTTTGCGTGTCTCATTAATTGCTCAACCGAACGCTCAATTACCTGTGTTTCATTAGTGAAAGGGTTTACGCTGGCTAACATGACTTTGCGCGGAGCATTGGTCCACTCTTTACCACCAACACAGTTTGCGGATACTGCAGCCTGAAGTAGCTTAGTGCCATACGGTAAATTTGTTGAGTAACGCCCGACGGCGGCACTGGAATTATTCTGCGCTGAATCAATTAGATTCGACATAAATACACGAAAACCCTTCGGTGTAATTTGACTAGGACGTACTAAGTACGATTGAAAACAACCGGTGCTTGGCACAATAACTTGGTCACCAGCAATTAGCGGATAATCATGAACAGGGACACCAGAAAGTATACCGGTGAGGTCGACCTCTATTTGCCAGCCTTGACGGATCAAAATGACTTGATCTATTTTGGCATCAGGCCTGACTCCATGTGCTGCCCTGATCGCTTCAGACAACAATCTCATGTTACTATAGTCTCCATCAGCCATAACACGCTGGTCCATTTCTGCGTTTGCATGCATTTTATTAATTAAGACTCTACCAGGTTTAAAAACTGCGCCTGTTACAGGTATTTGAATTGCAGCTAAATGTAGAATCTTTGTGTGCACTGTGGCCATTGCAGGACGAAATATTCCGGATTTAATCAAAGCTAATTCTATTCTTTCAGAGAGTTCTTTAGGGGATAACCCCGAAGCATCAATCGCATTAATAATAGGTAAGTTTAACAATCCCAAATTATCCAAGACATACTTACCACTAAACCCCTCACCGTATTCCATCATAACTTCAATTAAATCACCTGGGCTGAGTGGCAGAGCATTACGAGCTCGAATATTTGCTATAGGTAATGGCGCTTGTGTTGATGCTGATGACAAAATAGGTTTGTCAACGCGATAATTTAGAGGGGCTGCAAAATCCCGACGATCTTCGCAATTTAATGTCGCTGAGAACACATTTTGAGCAACACTTTGCTGTGTGAACAAATAACCATTTTTATTGCGTTCACCGTAAAACTCTCCGGACCGATTTTCTATTACTTCTAAACTGTGTTGCTGCTGCGCGCATCCAGATACAATTAAAGCCGTCATTATCACGGATAGTAGTACCGACAACTGACTTGTAGCTGCTAATGTATAAA
>CAZMDX010000283.1:0-5594 GCA_964564805.1 uncultured Pseudoalteromonas sp.
GATCTGATTGGAATATCGCAGATTATTTTTGTATCATCTATAAGGAATGTGCGAAGAAACTGACGCGGTTTAACCATGGGTATATATGCTGTGTTCAGATAAATTTAAAAGATTTTACAGCTCATCAGATTATTGGAATAAAAGGCTGATTAATAGGTTGTCGAAATTAAAAATAATGTCAAAAAATTACATTGAACCACTTATTTAAACAAACAATTTGTCATTATTAGTATGATGATTGCTTTTCAAGTTTGTATTTATAATAGTCTAAGTTTAACTTGATTTTGAAAAAATCAAGCAATCCGATTAGTGAGATATAAGTCATACCAACCTAAAAATGGTATTTTGTTAGTGGATTTTTATTTGCTACCCTAGCAATGACAACAAAAATAGCTATTTACTGAAAGAGTATACATATAAATAATGTCAGAATTAACAAATTATCTTTATGCAAAATAGTTACGCACCCGGGAAACATCTGCTTTTAGACTTATATCAAGCAAGGAATCTAAGTGACATAAGTGGCATTGAGCAAGCGTTAATGGAAGCCGCATCTGCTTGTGACGCTATAGTATTGCAAAAAAACTTTCATAGTTTTGGAGAAGAACAAGGAATCACCGGTATGTTATTACTCGCCGAATCTCATATAAGTATCCATACCTGGCCTGAAAGCCACTTTGCTGCCGTAGACATATTTATGTGTGGTAATTGCAATCCTAATTTAGCTTTAGCGCCTATAAAAAAACATTTTTGTCCAGAACGTGTTGATGTGCGTGAGTTTGATAGAGGTACTTCATTGAAAAATCTATTACCAACAGATGGGTCAATGTGAAATGCCGAATGACCAAACAGATTTGCCTGAGGAACAATCTAATCAGAAACAATCTGCTACGTTGATTTATGCGGCATTTATTGCTGGGTTATGCTCGATTATTTATGAACTACTGATTGCCACCACTGTGTCTTATTTTATGGGTGACAGTGTGAAGTTTTTCTCACTTACCATTGGGCTTTACATGGCAGCAATGGGTCTTGGCTCTTATATATCCAAGTTTATTACAGACAACCTATTGCAACGATTTGTGATTGCGGAAGTTTTACTTGGGATCATTGGCGGTGTCAGTGTCCCTTTATTGTATTTTACCTACACTACGACAGCATTATTTTACCCAACTTATGTAGTTCTCACTTTATGTATCGGGTTTTTAATTGGATTAGAAATTCCTTTTTTAACTAGGTTAATGGAGAATTATCAAACTCTTAAATCCAATATTGCCAACATATTATCCTTTGATTATCTCGGTGCGTTGATTGCTACCATTGTATTTCCGTTTTTTCTTTTACCTGTAATGGGTATCTATCAATCATCATTACTGTTCGGACTTATCAATATGTCGATTGCAGCAGTGGTATTGTATTCATACAGAACGTCCCTTGGAAAAGTAGGTAAAAAACTTCAATTTTTAACCGCCATTATGAGTTTAGTTATTTTGGTTATGTTAGTGTTTTCTAGTCAGGCACTGAAGCACTGGGATCAGATGCTTTACAATGGGCGGATTGTACATAGCGAACAAACGCCGTATCAAAAAATAACGCTAACCAAAAGTAAAGATGACCTGCGGCTTTACTTAAATGGTGTTTTACAGTTTTCATCTGTGGATGAGTACCGATACCATGAATCGTTAGTGATGGTGCCTATGACCTATGCTGATAAAATAATTAAACGTGTATTGGTCTTAGGTGCAGGAGATGGCTTAGCTGTAAGAGAGCTACTTAAGTACCCAGAAATCAAACAAATTGTTTTAGTTGACTTAGATTCTAGAATGACAGATTTAGCGATGAATAATGCACACTTAGCAGATATTAACTTGGCAAGTCTAGCTAATAAAAAAGTGCAGATCGTGATTGATGATGCCTTTGTCTTTCTCAAGAAAAACAAGCAGCCTTTTGACCTTATTATTAATGATTTACCTGATCCTAACACCATCGCACTTTCTCGTTTATACAGTAAGCAATATTATCGTTTAGCCAGAGAAAACTTAATGTATGACGGCATAATGGTGACACAAGCAACTAGCCCATTTTTTGTCAGACCTGCATTTTGGAGTATTGTAAAAACTATTGAAGCAGCAGGTTTTAATTATACCTATCCTTATCATACAAATGTGCCATCTTTTGGTGATTGGGGATTTGTGTTAAGCGCATTACAACCAATAAAATTAATACCTAAACGATCTATAAAAGACAGCCTTTTTTTGACTCAAGAATCTTTGTTGTCTATGTTTGTGTTTGAAAAAGACTTGCAAATATTAGACGTTGACGTCAATCAAATTGATAAACCTGTCGTTCTGGATTATTACCTAAATAGTTGGCGTTATTTTAGTGATTAAGACACTCATTTGAATTTTGATATTATTCATATTCAATCAAAATAAATGACGAGATTATCGCTATGTAAACCAATGTTCACAAATATCAAATCAATTGTGTAATACAGTATATTTAATATGGTTTTGTTAAAATTATTCAGCCCCAATTACCTATGCAAGTTGCAGATTTGAAGCAGTTTTAAATCGGTGTTATGGATTTTACAGATGTTAATATTGATGACAACATTGGTCATCAACACCATTTAATGAGCAAACCATATCACTTCGAAAGCTATCTAATTACATGGTTGTATCAATAGTATTGCAGATGCTATCGGTTTTTTTGTTTTTTTATGGGATAAGTATGAATAATAAAGCATTTCAAGAGTGTTATCCTGACGATCTTAGTCATTGTTATGGTTGCGGCGTAAATAACCCCGAGGGTCATCACTTAAAAAGCTATTGGCATAAACAGCAGACTATCGCTCGCTTCACCCCTGAGCCATACCATACTGCGATCACTGGATTTGTTTATGGAGGTCTGATTGCTTCTTTAATTGATTGCCATGGGACGGGTAGTGCTGCAGCAATGGCTTTTCGTAATGAAGAAAGAACCATGGATACACTGCCAGCGATCCGATTTGTTACAGGGGCATTGAATGTGAGTTATTTAGCACCCACCCCACAAGGAGTTGAGCTTGAACTGATAGGTTCTTTTATCGAGGTTAAAGAACGAAAAATTATTGTGGATATTACCGTTTCGGCTGATGGTGTGATATGTGCTAAAGGTACGGTTATTGCGGTTAAAATGCCTCAAAGCATGGTACTCAAACAATGAATATTGTAACCGTGACGACTCTTCAACGAAAATACCATGGCAAACATTATTACTTTCATAAAATTAAAATAAGTGTTTGTACAATTATTGAGAATAGGTCTTTGAAAAAGCATTTGTAAAAACGATAACAGGGCAGGGGTAACTTAATGCAGCGCGAAGAAATTTTACTTGTGTATGATCGTGAATGCCCAGTTTGCAAAGCTTATTGTCAGGTCGTTAGGATCAGAGAAAGTGTAGGTGATTTGCGTATAGTTGATGCAAGGAAAAACAGTGAAGTGATGAATGAAATCACAGCTCAAGGTCTCGATATTGACCAAGGAATGGTTTTGAAAATGGGTGATCAACTCTACTATGGCGCTGATGCTATCCATACACTGGCATTGATAGGAAGTCGTTTGGGGATATTGAATCGCTTAAATTATTGGTTGTTTAAATCAAAAACAATCTCTAAAGTTTTTTATCCGCTTCTTAAATTGTCTAGAAACTTATTATTGAAAATGCTCAGGAAAACAAAAATTAACAATCTGAAAGATAAAAAAAGTGATGAATTCTGAGCATCTTATGAAACTTGAGCCATGTAATATTGTCGACGAGGTCAGATGATTTTATCTGTGTGCTGGACACCTGACAGCGTCGGTATTGCACATATGATCGAACTGCTGTAAATGTTTAATAAAATTTCAATAGTTAATTTCAGGGAAATTGTAAAAATGAAAGTTGTTTTATGTATGTTTTTTGCAGTGTTGTTTATGTGCGGTTGTGTCGTAGTACCAACTAATGATTTATCAGCAAAAAATAAATGCGAAATATCAAGTGATCGCAAGACACTGAAGATTATCAATGGTTTCGAAGACACACAAACATACTATTCAATTAGCGGGCTTATTTTACTACCCATCACAGGTGTTGTATCGGGTGTGTATGTGGCGATCAATAATATTTATCATATTGGTGAAGAGGCGATCGTCTGCGGGACAGGCAAACAGATTACGCTATAAATGTATTGAGCCATCAAGTTTTCTGAGGCATATTTATGTGTTTTCACTCCCTAAAAGGCAACCTCAATAATAAAGTTACAGAGACTTATTTCCATTTTATAGTCGGAATTAATATCTTTGAATCATTTTTAAAAATTGATAGTTTCAAAATTCTTTCTTAACTTTTTTATTTGTTAGACCCACCTGAGATGTTGATGATACTTTTCACCACAGCAACTCATTTCAAAAATCCCTCGAGTTTATACATCACAACAAAAAAGTACCTCAGTAGTATTCATGTTTAACTACTAATGCACCTGTTGACTTACTACTTTAATTATCGAAGTGCTTTTTTATCAATTTTTCCGACGGGCGTGAGTGGAATAGTGTCAATAAAGTAAATATGTTTTGGTGATTTGTAAGCCGCCATCGATTCACGGCAAAATGTTAATATTTTATCTTTAAGTGTGTTTTGCTCAGTCTTCTTGTAATTGACAGATAATTCAACATACAAATTCACTATATCGTTGCCTGGACGTGCTTTATCTTCGCTTCCAATTATTGCGCAGGCACCAATTTCAGGTATGGCTGAAAGTTTATCTTCTACTTCGACAGAGAACACTTTAAACCCGCCCACAATCAGCATATCTTTGGCGCGATCACAAAGAAAAATATAACCTTCCTCGTCCATGTATCCTACATCGCCAGAAAACATCCAACGTTCGCCGTCAATTTCACGCAGTGCTTTTGACGATTCGTTAGGTAAGTTCAAATACCCTTTCATTACTTGGGGGCCAGTACAAATAATCTCCCCAGGCTTACCGAAGGGCATGTCATGATTACCTGTTTCAACGTCACGAATCCGCACCTTTGCGTTAGGCAAAGGAAAGCCGATTGATCCAAGTTTATAACGCTTAGGTGGATTGGCAGTATAGCAAGGCGCAGTTTCGGTCATGCCAAACGCATCAGATATCTTATTCTCACCAATAATAGCTGAAAGTGCATCGTAACTTCCACGGGTAAGCGGCGCAGCACCTGATACGGCGACTCTTAGTTTGGAAAAGTTCAGAGCAGAAAATGTAGGATTAGCAACCATCATGTCGTATAACGCTGGAACCCCTATCATAACATTTGCAGGGTTCTTCTTAAGCTGGTCACAAATAAAATCTGTATCCCGTGGGTTTGGTACTAGGATCATTTTACCACCATAAATTGCTGAGGCTATCGCATTGGCGAGCCCCGCAATATGAAACATAGGAAATGCGCTTAATAATGTTTCTTGGCTTTCCTTAAAAGGATTCACTGCCATAGCTTGCGCTGTATTATGCATAATATTGCGCAAGCTATGGCAGTGAATCCTTTTAAGGAAAGCCAAGAAACATTATTAAGCGCATTTCCTATGTTTGATAT
>CAZMDX010000284.1:0-5355 GCA_964564805.1 uncultured Pseudoalteromonas sp.
AGGCGCCAACAGAGCCCATCGCTGGGTGCCAGCAGAAATAAGGTAAGTCCAGTTTTAACGACAGACTAGCCTGTAACAGGTTTTGCCCATTCTTAACCGTATATTGGTGATCATCGATAAAAATTTTAGCCATAATTTAATGTCTGTGAGGACACCCCTTGTGATCAATATGCTGTTGGAAATCATCGGCAAAGTATTTCATACCACTGCGCAATGGCTCGACTGCCCCTGGTGCGAGTGCACAGAAGGTTTTACCTATCCACATAAACCCGCATAATTGTTGTAATGCATCAAGATCGTCCTGTGCACCTTGACCCGCTTCAATACGACTTAAAATTTCTACTGCCCATGGCAAACCATCTCGGCAAGGTGTGCACCAGCCACATGATTCTTGTGCAAAAAACTTCAATAAATTCAATATCATGCCTACTGGACAATGTTGATCATCAAGGGCAACAATCACTCCTGTACCCATGCGACTACCGGCTTTGGAAATTGCATCATATTCCATAGGTATATCCAGATGCTCAGGCATTAAAAAGTCGGTGGATGCACCACCTGGTAACCAACCACGTAGGGTTAACCCATGTTGCATACCACCGGCTAATTCTAAGATTTGTCGGGCTGTGATACCCATAGGAAGTTCCCATAAACCGGCATGTTTAACTCTACCACTGATACCAAAAATTTTGCTCCCTGCGTCTGCACCATCAGATAATTGGGAATACCATTCAACCCCGCTTTTCAAAATTCCAGGCAAGTTACACAAGGTTTCACAGTTATTAACAATAGTGGGTCGCCCAAATAAACCTACGACTTGCGGGAAAGGGGGTTTGGCACGAGGATTGGCACGCTTACCTTCAAGTGCGTTAATGAGTGCGGTTTCTTCGCCACAAATATAACGTCCGGCACTAGTATGTAGATGTAATTTTAATGAATACTGACTGTCATTAATGTTATCTCCTAAAAGCCCTGAGGCTTCTGCCTCATCAATAGCCTGTTGTAAGCGTTTACCACAAAGACGATATTCGCCGCGCAAAAATATATATGCAACGTCAGCACCGATTGCATAAGCGGCAATCATCATGCCTTCGATTAATAAATGGGGAGCTCCTTCCATCAACCAGCGGTCTTTGAAAGTGCCTGGTTCCATTTCGTCTGCATTACACACCAAATATTTGCTTTTGGGGGCACCTTCACCCATTGGCACAAAGCTCCATTTCATGCCTGTCATAAATCCGGCACCACCACGGCCTTTCAGTTTTGCTTCAGATACCTGTTGTTGAACTTCTTGAGGTTGCATTTTTAACGCATTTTTAAAACCCTCATAGCCGCCTATACTCTGATAAGCGAGCAAATTTTGCGGATTGTTTAAATCAAGGTACTGACTTAATGGTTTATCCATTATCAACTCCACTTAAACGGTTAATAAGACTATCGATCACTTCAATATTTAGGCTTTCAATCAGCTCACCATCCAGCATTAAGGCAGGCGCTTTATCACAACACCCCAAACATACATTTGGCAGTAAGGTTATTTTTCCATCTTGAGTGGTTTGACCAAATTCAATTTTGAGTATCTTGCGCAGGTGGTCGGCAATAGTTTGGTAATCATGCAACCAGCAACTAATGCTGTTACATAAATGGATAACATGTTCGCCCACTGGGTGGCGATAAATCAGATTATAAAAGGTGGCAATTCCCTCTAACTCAGTAGCTGACATATCTAACATATTCGCTATGGCGTACAAGCTCTCATCACTTATCCAGTGTCGTTCATTTTGCACAATTTGGAGAGCATCAATGGCGGCTGCAGGTCGTATTTCATACAAAGAACACTCATGTTCAATAGCAGCTATTTCCTTGGTGGAAAGTACTTCGCGATAACTCACTATTTCGTTAAAATTAACCTTTTGTTGGTTAGTAAGGTCAACTTGCTTAATTGGAATTACATTACTCATCGGTCTACGTCCGCCATAACAAAATCTATACTGCCAATAGTGGCAATCAAATCGGCTATCATCTGGCCTTTGGCCATTACTGGGATCATCTGTAAGTGTGGGAAGGATGGGGTACGAATATGTGTACGATAACTCATAGTACTGGCGTCACTTGTCAGGTAATAGGCATTGCTACCTTTGGTGGCTTCTACTTCCATCATAGCTTCACCTGCAGGGATTACCGGTCCCCAACTGACACCTAAAAAATGTGGAATAAGGGTATCGATGTCTTGCATAGTGCGTTCTTTTGGTGGTGGGGTAGTTAACACGTGATCAGACTTGTAAGGTCCTTCAGGCATGTTTTGCACACATTGGCGAATGATACGCATGCTTTGACGAATTTCTTCCACCCGCACAGCACAGCGATCGTAGCTATCCCCTCGAGTGCCTAAGGGCACCTCAAAATCAAAATTTTCATAACCACTATAAGGACGTTTTTTGCGCAGATCCCAGTCAAACCCAGTGGCACGTAATCCTGGCCCCGTCACACCCCAGTTAATTGCCGTGGCAGTATTGTAGGCACCAATACCTACTGTGCGTTTCTTAATTAAGCTGTTTTGCATCACCATTAGGTCGTAATCAGCCATACGTGCTGGCATATAATCAAGCCATTCGGTGACCATTTTGTCCCAACCTTTAGGTAAGTCAGCAGCAAGGCCGCCAATTCTGAACCAGGCCGGATGCATCCGAGCGCCAGTGATGGCCTCAACGATGCCAAACAATTTTTCCCGGTCTACAAACATGTAAAAAATAGGTGATAAGGAGCCTATATCCTGAGCGAAAGTCCCATAAAATAGTAAATGGCTGAGAATACGGAACATCTCACACAACATCACCCTGATTACCTTGACCCGTTCTGGCACAACAATGCCGGCTAGTTTTTCTACCGCCATGACATAGGGCAGGTTATTCATCACTCCGCCCAGATAATCAATCCGATCTGTATAGGGAATATAGGAATGCCAGCTCTGGCGTTCGGCCATTTTTTCAGCACCACGATGGTGGTAACCTATATCTGGTATTGCCTCTACGATTTCTTCACCATCTAGTTGTAACATGATCCTAAAAACACCGTGCACACTGGGATGGTTTGGGCCTAAATTTAGCCACATAAATTCATCTGGGTTACCCTGTGGTTTGAGGCCCCACTCAACGGGATTAAACTTTAATGCTTCTTGCTCTAGGTCACGTATGTCATCTGGCAGGCTATATTCACCCATCTCTGTGGCACGAGCCGGATGTGTCTTACATAAAGGATGACCTTGCCAAGTGGTAGGCATCATGATCCGACGCAAACAGGGATGATCAGTAAATTTTATTCCAAATAGATCCCATACTTCCCGTTCGTACCAGTTTGCATTTGGCCATATACAACTGATGCTTGGGACTTCTTTTGTATCCGCAGTGAGAGCAACTTTGATGCGTAAATCCTGATTACGAGCATAAGATCGGAACAAATACACCACAGTAAAATCTCGTCGATGAGGGATCACATTATGTTGACGAGTGGTTTCATCTAAGGCGGTTAAATCAAACAGAAAATCAAAAGGTTGGTTTATTTTAAAGCGTAATACATCACATAAGGTCTTAAGATCTTGCGCGGGTACCCAAATGGTTGGAATTTCATCGGCAGTCTGCTCTGCATACATCGCAGAGGAAAGTAACCATGGTTGTATCTCGCCCAGTAAATCAGGCTTAGAAATATGCGCCATGATTACACTCTATCCGGCGGTGTCAAATCTTTAGCTCGCATACGTTTAGCGTTGTGTATATCTCGTTGGCTGGGCTTTGCTATCTGACTGACATTCTGTTCACCTACTACCCAACTTAGGGGGCGTTGTTCGCGACCGATTGCCTCTTGTAATAACATCAAACCTTGCATTAAGGCTTCTGGACGCGGTGGGCAACCAGGTACATAAACATCCACAGGTAAAATTTTGTCAACACCTTGTACCACCGAATATATGTCGTACATACCCCCAGAATTAGCACAAGAGCCCATAGATATTACCCATTTTGGTTCGAGTAATTGATCATATAAATGTTTAACAACCGGTGCCATTTTACGAAATACAGTACCAGAAATAACAATGAGGTCTGCTTCACGTGGTGTTGCTCTAATAACTTCTGCTCCAAAACGAGCAATATCATGCCGAGCGGTGAAGCTTGTTGCCATTTCTACATAACAACACGATAAACCGAAGTTAAATGGCCATATGGAATTCTTTCGGCCCCAGTTGATCATATTATTGAGGGTGGTAAAGATGACGTTTTTCTTGATGTCTTCTTGCACACTTTCATCTATAACCGGAATTTGTTGCGGCACTTTATTGGGGTCACTGAGATTCCAATCCATTAACGTTGCTCCGGAAGATGTCTTTTAAGAATGTTGAGAGCGCCAATACGCCACAAATAGATAAGGGCAACCAGTAGAATAATCATAAACACCAGCGCTTCTATAAAACCGGCCACACCTACCTGTTCGAAGGAGATTGCCCAAGCAAAAAGATATAAAGTTTCAAGATCAAAAATAACGAAAAAAATAGCATATAAAAAGAAGTGGTTAGCAAACTTAACTCGTGCGTTGCCAAGGGATAAAATACCAGATTCATAAGGTAAGTGTGTAGAGTGGCCTTTTGTTCTGGGACCTAGTAAGGACGAGGCAAACATTACTGCGACTAGTAATAGAAGAGTAAAAGTGAAGTACAACAGAATTGGCCAGAGTTCGTTTAGCGCTTGAATCATGTTCATTACTCCTGAAATATCTTTTGTTTTTCGATTGTTATCACCGAATTAACCTTCTTTTGAACTGACGATAATCTTTGTTCGCAAGGATTGTTTTAACATCATTTAAAAATATTAATCATCAAGTCACTAAATGAGCTGATGTTGTAGATAAGCACCAAACGTGTTTGTTGATAATTCTTTAACACTAAAATATGTTAAATATCCATCATCGAATAAATGTCGATGGACAATCGTTTTTTCTCTTCCATCATGTGTAAATATAAATTTTCAAATAAGTCCCGCACCAATTCACAAGAGACGGCTTCCTGCATTTCTGTGTAGAGATGGCAAAAGTAATCATCGAAAGCGGTTGCCATCATTTCTACGTCATCAATATTTATCTGTACAGAATCAAACTTTGTTACAAACAACTCTTCTACAGAGTGTTCATGATCAAATTGAAAGTAGGTGTTGAGTATTTTGATGGATGCTTTTTCAATATAACGTTGTAAGGACAACGTCATTTCAGATTCATGTTTGACTAAGGTATTGAGCAGCAATTTAATTCGTTCATTTTGAGCTTGATTTGATAAAACAAGATAAAAAGCGGCAGTGCGGGCATGCAGTT
>CAZMDX010000285.1:0-5541 GCA_964564805.1 uncultured Pseudoalteromonas sp.
AGATAAGCCCACGTAAGTTTTTAATGTTTGTGGGAAAGACAAAAAGATCCTTGGCAATATATTAAGCAGCTGATCATTACCTCTGTTTTCAGCCTGCTTAATTGCCAATGGGATGTCTGCAAAGGTAGTAAACATATACAAACAATGGCTTAAATCTTTTTGGAGTTGCTGCATCTGCGTGTTTTCAGTTACTTGCATTTTATTCCAAGCATGTTGCCAAACTGATTCAAGTTGACTGTGACCAAACAGCATACCTTGGCACCACATTGCGACTGAACTGTGTTTTTGGCCATCCTGATTAAATGTGATCCCCATCGGCAGGTTTATCTTTTCTTCACTCATATTTTTTAACTGTACTTGTAATATTTTCATCAAAATATCGGTGAGATTATCTGCTTGTTCAGTGCTAGTCAGTTGATTACTGGTCTTAATCGACCAAGCTAACCACTTTTCAGGCATAGGTATTTCGGGTGCTGCCGCAACTGCGAAAACGATACCTTGGATAAAGGCATAAGGGTGTATTATGTTTAATAATTCTTCGGACTCACATAATGAGTAAAGTGATGCATGAGCGGGTGATTCAAATTTTTGCATAACCTAAAATGACTAACCTTTTGTCTTGTTGTAACCAAGTAATATTTATCTCTTAAAGATACTTGTAGACTAACAGGTGAGTCGATTTTTTCAAAAAGTGATTGCACTGCTGCGAAATTGTTATAATATAACATTACCTTATTAGTTATTTTTAGTGCCTTATGCCATTTAATCTATCAAGAATCACCTTAATAATATTGGCCGTTATTGCCAGTCGCCCCGCTTTTTCAGAAGACAAACCCACTCAAAAAGATGAAAGTGACATTGAGAAACTGATCATCACAGCCTCTCCACTTGGTCGTTCTGTTTTACAGTCTTCCACGCCGGTTTCTATTTTAAGTGGTGAAGAATTAGAAAAAAATCAAAGTGCTACATTAGGGGAAACCCTTAAATCAGTACCAGGAGTCAATAGTACTTACTTTGGGCCTGTAGCAAGCAGTCCAATTATTCGTGGTTTAGATGGACCAAGAGTGAAAGTAGTACAAAACGGAATGGATAGCTCAGATGCATCACGCGTAGGTCCTGACCATATTGCTACCACTGAAGCTTCTACGGCAACCCAAATAGAAGTGTTACGTGGCCCTTCAACGTTACTGTACGGCAGCGGGGCAATTGGTGGTGTCGTAAATGTGGTGGATAATCGCTTACCTAAAACTCGTCAAGAAGGACTAAGCGGAAGAGTCAGCGCTTTACATGACACGGTGTCAAACGAACGCACTGTATCGACTGACATCAATGGCGGACAAGACAAATTCGCATGGCACTTAGATGCTTTTAGCCGTGAATCAGATGATTATGATATTCCTGAGTTCACCCTCGAAGACGGTGACATAATAGATACCCTAGAAAATTCAGACATAGATTCTCAAGGTTTTACTTTGGGCGCAGGTTGGATTGGTGATGATGTCACTTTATCACTAGCTTACGGCAGATTAGAAACAGATTATGGCATACCAGGCCATGCTCATGATGAGCATGAGGAAGAAGGCCATGACGACGAAGAAGATCATGAAGAGGAGGAACACGACGCGGAGATGGAAGACGAAGAAGCCGTCTTTGCACGCATGAAACAAGATCGTTTTCAATCGGTCATCGACTGGAAAAATCTATCTGGTTGGTTCACAGAAGCACATTGGCATAACGCATATACAGAGTATCAACACAGTGAAATTGAAGGGGGCGAAGTAGGCACCACGTTCAAAAATGACTCGCTTGAATCGCGCTTATGGGCAAAACATGCCGCTGTAAATGGATGGCAAGGTGTGGTGGGTTTACATTACACAAACTCTGACTTTTCTGCTGTTGGTGAAGAAGCTTTTACTCCCTCAACCGAAAGCATCAGTAACGCCTTATTTGTGCTCGAAGAAAAAACAATGGGCAACTTTTTATGGCAGTTAGGTGCTAGGCTCGAACATGTTTCTCACAAACCTGATAACGCTTTTTTCACTAATAGCAAGGTCGATGCTAATTTTGACGATGTGAGTTATACAGCAAATAGCCTTTCCGCAGGCTTTGTATATCAAGTAGATGAAAACCAATCTTTCGCGTTTAATTATGCACACTCTGAACGTGCACCTTCATCAGCTGAAATTTTTTCAAATGGCATTCATATAAGCACATCGACCTACGAGGTAGGTGCTGGTTTTGATTTGGTAGTAGATGACAGCGACCCTGATGATTTGGAATTCACTCTTTTACAGTCTAATAAGGAGATCAAAAAGGAAGTATCTAACAATTTAGATTTGACCTATCGTGTGCAAACTGAACATTTACATGCCAACTTTAGTGTTTTTTATAACCAAATTGATAACTACTTATTCCAGCAAAATACTGGGTTAGAATTTCACGAACACGAAGAAGAGCACGCAAGCGAAGAGCCAGAAGCTGGGGGGCATGAAGACGAAGGACATGAAGAGGAAGGTTTGCCCATATATGTATTTAATCAGCAAGACGCCAAGCTATATGGCTTTGAAGCAGATGTGGATTGGCATCTAAATGATTACCTACGTGTTAGTGCCTTTACCGATTTTACTCGAGCAAAATTGACTAATAGTAATGTTGAAAATACTAATTTACCTAGAATACCCTCGATGCGTTTTGGAACAGAGTTTCACTGGGAACAAGGTAATTGGCATGCAGAACTCGGCGCTACATATTATTCAAAGCAGGATAAGATTGCTGACTTTGAGACACAAACCGCTGGTTATACATTAGTTTCTGCCGCTTTTAATTATTACTTAAGCCTAGATGACACCGACATGACGTTTTATCTGAAAGCTAACAACCTAACCAACGAGTTAGCAAGAGTGCACAGTTCATTTCTAAAAGATGATGCACCCTTACCTGCTCGCTCGTTTGTACTAGGTGCTAAAGTTAGTTTTTAAGGTTAAGGCATCCAGCTTTAATTAATTCAATGGCGCGCTCTAGTTCAGAGCGCGGGCAACCGAAGTTAATACGCACGCAACTTTTATCGCCAAAATCTGCACCAGGAGATGGACCCACACCTAAATCCTCAAAGTGTTTTTGAGGATTTTCAACTCCTAATCCACTGGCATCTATCCAAGCTAAGAATGTTGCTTGAGGGGTAAGTAATTTCAATCCACTAATTTTAGCGATTTCAGTTACCAAATAATCCCTGTTCCCACGTAGATAGCTTAAAAAATCCTGATGCCAATCATCACACTGCGTAAAAGCAGCTTGTGTGGCAGTTAATCCTAAAACGGTCACCCATGGCACCATGCCTTTAGCTGCTACGTTGAACTTGTGCCTAACAACAGAGTCTTCAATAATCGCAAAAGACGTACCTAAACCTGCCACATTAAAGGTTTTACTTGCAGCCATAAGCGTAATCGCTTGGCCCTTAAAGTCTGCTAATTTTCCTGCTGGAATATGTTTGGCGTTTTCATCTAAAATAATGTCGCAATGAATTTCGTCTGAACACAACATCACATTGTTATTAATGCAAATATCAGCGATACGTTGTAATTCTTGTGAAGTGAGTACAGTTCCAACAGGGTTCATTGGGTTACACATTATGAACAGCTTACACGCAGGATCTGTTGCTTGTTTTTCAAAATCATCAAAGTCAATAGTCAAACGACCGTCGACTTCTACTGTGCCAATGTCGACTTTGACCAAGTCATTTAGTTTTGGGGCAGCGATAAGGGGCGGATAATTAGGAGTTTGGATCAACACCTTATCACCAGGCTGACAAACTGCCTTGCAGGCCACATTAAATGCAGGCACTACACCAGGTGTCCACACGATCCAGTCTGCTGAAATATTCCAATCATATTGGCGCGCTAACCAATCTACAACGGCTTGATTCGCTGTGACATGATCATTGGGCAGGGTATATCCCATTAAACCATGCTCTGTTCTTTCTTTAAGAGCATCTAAAATAGGTTCGGCACACCTAAATTCTGTATCTGCAATCCACATAGGCAAAATGTCACGGCCTTTGTATCTTTCCCATTTGAGTGCATAACTGGATGTTCTGTCGATAATTTTGTCAAAATGCATAATTAGTATCACTTAAGTTAAAAGGGTAGAAAAAATAAAAACGACTTTATTCGCCATCTGCATCGAGGATAAGTCGCTCAACTTTATTTATCAGATCATGAGTATGCAAAGGTTTAACACTAAAATCAGTTGCGCCTAAGCGCATAGCATCAACAACCAACTGTTTGGTTGCGCTAGCGGTTAACATCAAAAATGGACAATGGGATTTAGATTTTCGAAGTGCGGCGAGTATTTCTAAACCACTGACTTCTGGCATTAACCAATCACATATCACTAATGAAATATTGTTCATACTGTCACTTTTCACATAATCTAAGGCTTGTTTGCTATCAGAAAAGACATAAATCTCACCTGATATTACTTCTTCTAGAATGAGCTGGACCATTTCAAGAATATTAATATCGTCATCAATTACCACAATGTTACAGTTGTACATTGATTCACCCTCGGTCATATAACTTAATTTTTAGAAATATCGGTAGCTTATTGAAGAATATAGTACTCAATAGTGTTCAACAGAATACCGATGCAAAATTATTTCCGGTGGTTGTGTTTTTCTTTTTAACAATCTGATGGTACTGATGCTTGTTAGACACATGTTTAAATACTTTTTTTAAACACTTTTTTACTAATTCCTTACTAATTTTTGCACTTTATTTATCTACTTAAAGCATTCGTGATTTGGATGCCTGACATGACAATTTTCCTTAGTGATACGTATTTTCTGTTTGTTCATCAGTCGCGTTGATACCTAAGAAACGACCACCATTTAGTTGCACACTATTCCTAATCATAGCGGAACTTTCCACCCCAACAAATAATCTGTTGGTTGATGTTTAAGCCTTTAAGCACGAATAGTATGAGAAACACCCAGATTTTTTTAAAGTTATCAATAATAGAAATAAAAGCGATAAAAAAGGCCGGATAACCGGCCTCAGCATTTACAAAGTAATGACTAAGAAATGATATCGAGTAATTCAACATCAAATATTAGTGTGCTGTGGGGGCCAATCGCGCCGCCTGCACCTTGTTCACCGTAGGCTAACTCGGCTGGGACATGCAATTTCAACTTAGTACCTGTTTTCATAAACTGAAGTGCTTCAGTCCAACCTTTGATCACGCCACTTACTGGAAATTCAGCAGGCTGACCACGGTCATAAGAACTATCAAATACGCTACCATCTAATAAAGTACCGTGATAATGAACACGCACAGTTGAGTTCAAGGTTGGCACTTCACCTTCGCCTTGAGTAACGACTTCATATTGAAGGCCACTTTCAGTCACTGTAATTTCTTCACGCTCAGCATTTTGTGCTAAATACTCTTCGCCTTGAGTAATGACTTCTGCAAATTCAACTGATTTAGCTGCTTGCATAATTTCATGTATTTCATTGAATGCAGCACGCAAAGTATCGTTATCAACCT
>CAZMDX010000286.1:0-8187 GCA_964564805.1 uncultured Pseudoalteromonas sp.
TGTGTTGATACAAGTGTGCTGATAACTGTTGACTCTTTTTGATTTAGAGCCGCCTCTAGCTATGTTGTTAGCTACTCTAAGCCGTGTCATGTAAAACATAGAGCCAGCAGTAGCGGTGCTTAGAAGCGCTGCCTATTCCATGTTCCAATCTGTAGTTAATTATGTAAACGCTACCTAGGTTGTTAAGCCTTATTATTTTATGTGCGAAAAGATGACTCTTAATTAGGTCTTATCTTGAATTGAAACAAGGCTACTTTGCAGGGGCAAGGAGTTGAAGGTTATGGATGGTTGAATGGTTGAATGTGTGTATGTATGTATGTATGTATGTATGTATGTATGAAGGTGTGAGTGAGTGTTATCTATTAATGTTACTGATTGATGCCCTTTTATAGATATAAAAAAGGCAGCCTAGGCTGCCTTTTGAATTAGCTTTTTTTATTTAACTTACTGCGCCATAAGTGGTGTAAGTTGTGTCAGGCTCATCGCCATACCTGCACGGTTGACTTGAGTATGAGGATTAAAACGGGCTCGTAATACTTGCTCTGTTCCAAAAGAACCATCCACAAATTCAAATATAGCCTGTAATAAACCTGTATTTAAGGCTAGTTGCACATGGCCACGTAGTTTGGGTGCAATCTCGTCACTGTCTATCACATCGACCCACTGGTCAAAGACAAACACTTGTAAAAGTTTATCTGTGTCGATTTCATCTGCAGCTTCTTGCTGTCCTAACATTTGAACCAAGGTGTAAGCTAATGCCTCACGTGTAACCGGTTTAGCCGCGCCAAACGTATCAGTAGAGTTAGACTGCATTATCCCTCGATTTACATAAGCGCGGTCTTTGAGTGAAGCACCATCGGTGACTACTGAATTTATGGCAGCAGCGGTGTCAGTATTACTGTCAATAAAAGTGTCGGCGTTACCATCATTAGACTGGCGAACAGCGCCATAAAACATCATCATATTGGCTAATTCTACCTTAGTCACCATCTGCTCTGGCTGGAAACCATCTGAGGTACCATCCATTAAATGATTGGCTACTACGAATTTGATAAAACTTTCAGCAGGGTGACCGATCGCATCATTGATACCGAAGTAGCTACCGATAGTGAATTGCTTCACGGTAACGACGGTAGACTCAGGCCCAGCGACACCGTTAGTTAATTCCAACGGATCAACATTTTGCCCAGATATACTCCCGATACCACCCATATAAAGTTTCCATTTACCTTGAATGGCAGTTGCTGAAATAGCTCGGTTTGTACCTTGAACTTGAATCAGTCCAATACCCGAGCTATACCGATTACCATTAGGATCTTCTAGTACAAAGGCGGTTCCTAGCTCAACGGTTCCGGTTGCCATAATCATTGATACATTATCGGCTACAATAAATTCTTTTACATCGGTATCGCCCACTGGAGTAAAACTAATAGGATAATCTTCAGAAAAAGGTGTGCTCAGATTAGCGCCCGCATTAAAGTCAAGGGTAGTCTTGTTATGCTCAACAAAACTTTGGTTCATTGTTAGTGCAGCCTTGACTGCTGCGTGAGCATTAATATAACCACCACCGACTTCCCAAGGTGCACGACCTGGCATATTTGTAGCGGTATCTTGTAATATTTGTTTTACTGCACGCCAGCCAATATTAGGATTAGCTTCAAGCATCAAAGCCACAATGCCGGATACATGCGGGGCAGCCATAGATGTACCACTCTTAACCGTATAGAAAGGTACATGAGTGGTATCCATCGAGTCGGCATCACTAGTTATAGATACTGCATTCGAATAATGGGTACCGGAACGGGCTGAAATAATATCTACCCCTGGCGCGGTTATAGTGGGACGGTCTTGCCATTTAAATGTTTCACCATCGATAGTGACGCTTCCCCCTTTTTTAGAAAGGCCGCGAGAACTAAAATCAGCTAAATTACCGTTTTTGTCGCCTGCAGCAACGGCGATTACCCAAGGTGCCTTTTTAAAGTTACCGGTAATAGTCGACTCACCTGAACCTGAGTTACCTGCAGAAAAAACGACAATCACACCTCGGTCAGACAATATTTTAGTCACTATATTAGTGGGATGGTCTGGGTCAAAATCACTACCTACATCGCTGGTTTGACCAAACGAGTTAGAAATAACACGAATGTTATAAGTATACTGGTGTGTTAAGGCATAATCGAACCCCCCCATGGTGTCCAAAAGAAAATCATAAGCACCCGAACCGTAACCGATTATATCTGCGCCTGGTGCAACACCAGTGAACATGCCGTTACTCATAGCGCCGTTACCGCCGATGGTGGCAGCTACATGGCTACCATGTCCTGTGAGTACTTCAGTGTTAGTAATATTCTCTTGATAGAGAACGGGCATCACACCCGTGTCATGGAGTAAATTGAGCTGACCGGCGACGTTTTGAACCACATGTTGTGGATATTTGATGTCGTTATGATTTCCATCAATACCGCTGTCATTGACCAACACACCGATACCTCGTCCAGAGTAAGGTATGCCATTTTTGCGCATACTGTGATCAAAACGTAACTGCTGCACACCGGTCAACTGTGTCGACTCAAAGTTTTCTAAAGTGATTCTTTCATTTTCCCATACTGAAACTACGTCATCACGAGCATAAATAGCTTCAATCTGGGATTGGGTTGCCAAGGCACCCACAATCGGTAGGCTTTGCATACTGACTCCACTGATACCCAGTGTGTTCAACGCGCCAAGCTGTTCATTGTTAGGAGCACCCGTTTGGTCAAACGAAATAATTACTTGGTGTAGAGAGTTGTGCCCAGAACTTGCCAGAATGTCTCGCAAGTCTTGATCAAAGGTTTTAGCGTGTAAAGATGTACTTGTCAAAGCTAAGGCAATTGATACTGAAAGAAGATGAATATTATTTTTTATTATATTTTTCATGTGAAAACCTGATGTGTTTATTGACTACTTCAGATTTTCATATCCCATGGTAAGGCACAATAGGGGTTTCCCCCTGCTTCCACTTGTAACCAGTGGACAGTCAATAGTTACAAGTTACAAGTTTCTCAACATTATTGTGTCCTCGAATACTTAAGCTAGGTCATAACGATGTTAGGTCATCTGAAGCTGTCAATTCAGCCAAATTACTGGGGTATATCAGCATATTTGGCTTGTTGATGAAGATTATTGACAACAATATTCTTTTTTAAAATTTGAGTGTTGTGTTTTGCAATCGATGACTTTAGGAAAATATTGTGTAGCTCAAAATAAAAAGTAGGAAACATAATTTAAGCTTTTAAAGCTATTTACTGTATCATTTCAATCGGATTTTTTTGGCACGTTTGATGAAAAACGCGTGGCTTTGCTCGCATTATACAAGCAGTGAGAAATGCATCATTTGATACTTAGTTCACGTAACTCAGCTCGCGGAACCTTTAACTTTAATTTTATTAGGCTATTCTAAGAGTCCTGCCTTGCCGGCTAATCTAATTAATTCTGCAGAGCTACTAACCTGTAATTTTTTATAAATACTACCACGGTGGTTTTCTGCCGTTTTTAAACTCATATCAAGTAGTTCAGCAATTTTTTTACTTGTTTTTCCCGCCGTGACCAAAAAAAAGACCTCACGCTCACGTCGAGTTAATACTGTAATAGGGTTAATGTATTTAGTCTGAGCTAATAAAGAGTTTTGTTCTTTTTTGGGTATAGGAAAAACTCTTTTTCCTGCGGCTACCAGCTTGATCGTCGCAATTAATTCTTCACTGGATGTTTCTTTTAACACATAGCCGATGGCACCTGCATCACGCATCGCCTCGACATATTCCAACTCATCATGCATGGATAATACTAATATGCGACTTTGTGGACGTTGCGCCAACAGCTTATCAATGGCTACTAAACCACTCATACGAGGCATTGATATATCCATTACCACCACATCTGGAGAGAGTTTCAAAACTTGTTTGATAAGTTCGATTCCATCACCACACTGACCTATTACGTTGATATCCTTTTCGGCACTTAATACCTGAATTAATCCCTGACGCATGAGCACATGATCGTCAGCAATCACAATGGAAATAGTCATATTGCAACCGTTAATGTAATTCTTGAACCTTTATCAGCCTTAGCATAAATTGTTAGCTGTGCATTGAATGCTTGAGCTCTGTCTTGCATACTATTAAGACCAATACCTTTTTCAACCTCTTTATGCTCAAAGCCAAGGCCATTGTCAATGATATCCAATCTAATTGTTTGATGATGGCTCGATAACAGTACCCTAGCTTTTGAAGCCTGTGCGTGTTTGATGATATTAACAAGTGCTTCTTGAGCAATCCTGAAAACCAAAATACTAATGTCTTTGGGTAGCGCTAATGTGCAATCAAATTGGCATTCGTAATGGCAATCCTCATGTTCAAATAAGCTTCTACATAACCATTTGATTGCAGGAACAAGACCTAAATCGTCTAAAATAGTGGGACTCATTAATCGTGATAATTGCCGAACATCTGACAGAGCCATTTGAGATAATTGCGCCAGCTCTTGGAATTCAGGTTGATCCGAACTGATACTTTGTAACCGTCTAGTCAGGCCAGTAAGAAGTTGACCTACACCATCATGTAATTCGCGTGATAATTTTGCTTTTTCTGATTCTTGTTGCGCCCATAGACGTTTAGCAAGCAAATTTAGATTATATTGCTCGTCATCTAAACGAGCTTGCAACACTGCTTGTTGACGCTTTACCTGTGCTAACAAATGTTTGTTGTGATCAGCGTCCAAGGTAAAGTTCCCGATATGATTTAGCCTGCTGTTCTGTTAATTGTAACATCCAGTCTTGTAACAGAACTTTTTGTTTTGACTGGGATTTTTCATCTTCGAATGCCTGATAATAAATATGATTTCGCCAGTATTTAGGGTGAGCTATGAGTTGTTCGTGTAACGATTTTCGGGCCGCATCCTGTGATGATTTAAGGAAGAGTAAATTCATATATGGTTGGTAGTAGACTGGTTTAACGATCTGTTCTAATAGTTGCATAATGGAACTGTCGAGCGGCAAATTTAACCTTTCTTGCATATCTAATAAAATTTTCATTCTGGTGAGTACCGGTATGTTTGCCGTTTTTATTTGGTCCATAAATTCGATTGAATTGTTCGATAAAAGCTCGGATGTTTCTACATCATAACTAAATATTAACCAATTTAGTAATGCCTGTTGTTCGACCATAGAGCCAGCAATACTGCTTTTGACTAGGTCAATTTGTGTTTGTAAACACCGAAGGTCAGCCGTTTTCAAACAAATTTCTCCGTGCCATAAATACACCTCGGTCAAGGCTCTGCTATCGTCAGTTTGTTGGGCAATAAGTTCGGCACGAGATAAACTTTCTAGTGCGCGTGTGAGGTCACCATTTGCAAAATTCAAGAAGCTATACAACAACTTATTGATCATTAATTCTTGTTTCTGACTGGCATCAAGTTGTTGCGAAACATCAGTTAAATATCGTATGGCTTTTATGTGTTCGCCTTTTGCCATGCTCAACTGAGCGATGTTTTGCAAGGTACGTTGTAAGTGAAGTTTTTCATTATTTTTGCTGAATAGTGCTTTTGCCTGCTGCCAATAGATACCCGCTAAAGAATAGTCACCAATTAAAAAGTGCATATACGCCACATTACTAATACTTTGTGCCTGATTAATACCTGCACCCTGTGTTGTCCTGATGTCTAGGCCTTTTTTGTAATAGTTTAACGCCTGTGCATACAACCCTTGTTCCTCATATAAAAAACCGAGGGTATCCAAAACGTGTGCTTGTTGAGTGGTATCGCCAAAAATTTCAAGCAGCTGTGATGCTTCTTCTAATGCAACTTGGGCTTCAATAAATTTACCACTCAAAGCATCCAGATTAGCTAAGTTAGCTAACGATTTAACTCGTTCGAGTGGAAAATTCTGAGTATCAAATATTATGAGTGAATCCTCTAAGTATTTTTCTGCAGTGTTATATTCAGCAAGCCTTATATAGGCTACTCCAAACGCGTTTAACACCAAACCTTCTCCAGCTAGATCTTTATTTTTTCTGTAAAGCACTAACGCGCGAGTTAATTCATTATCAATAGCGCTTTGTGTTTGTCCTGAAAGTATTTTGAGTCGAGCTAATTGAAACCAAAAATGTGCATTATTTGGATCCAGTTCGGTGGCTAAATGATAGTCGATTATGGCTAATTCATAATTGTTTGCCCATTCGTAAATTTCACCACGTTTAGCCAACAATTCAGAGCGCTGCGGGTAGGCTTGAGTCAGTTTTTGAATTGCCTGCAGTGCTAATTTCAGGTCATTACTTATTTCAGCTTCTAACAGACGGCCACTGAGTAGCCAAAAGATGGAATCGTTTTGTAATGTAAACAAAATTTGCAGATTATCTTGTGCAGACTGAATATCTCCGTTCTGCCATGCCTGATATGCAGCTCGATACCAGGCACCGGGGTATTCGGGGGCTAACTTAGTCAGATTATTGATTATGTTTGAAGCGGCGTCTTTGCTATCAGTTTCAGTGTCTGGTGAAAGTGCGCCCAGCCCAGATAAAAAGTAGCTCGCTTCAGACTGCTCAAATTGTTGTGATAATTGTAATTCAAATTTTTCAAGCAACGTTTTAGTAAAATCAGCTAAGTCTTGCTCAAGAGTGTTAGCGTTGATACTGCGAGTTAACTCCACGATGCTAATGTCAGCAGGCATCGAACGAACATTCGCGCGAATTAAAAAATCATCAGCTTGAATATTATTGATAGTCAGCATGATTATTGCGTCTAATCCAAATATGCTGGCGAATCTAATTCTATCTTGTGGTACTGAAACGGGTTGCAAGGCAAGGCTGTGAATTGTGTCATGAGTTCGATTTCCATTGATAACCGATAACTGCGGGTTGGTTTGTAGAGGCATTTCAAAGAGCTCCACTAGCCCACTGAGCAGGGGTGTTTTACCATCATGGATAATGGCAATTTGAATGGTGCTTGTGGGCAGTCTTTTGTCAGTTTTAGGCTGTTTCCACTGTTGTGATAGTGTCCAAACCAATATGCTGATAATAAAGAGGCCTAACAACCATGCCCGGTAATCTAAATTAAGACTATTCTTTTGAGAATGGTAAAAGTCGTTTGTTTTGCTTAATGCTGGACGTTTAAATCGATTAGGATGACAAAGTAGTGCTATGAAACTGGTCTGTTTTGAATGCCACCATCGCTGAGTAATTGATAATGGATTGATATGTATATTTACCAGCATTAGATGAATTATTTTACCGGCACTATAAACTTCAGACTGCACACTAGATTGGCCAGAATAAATGACTTCAGGTGCAGAAAAATCTTGATGACCACTTGTTTGAAACTCATCTTTATCAGACTGGCCAATACCAAAATCAATAAGGCGAAGGTTATTGTGCTCGTCAATAAGAATATTGTCCGGCTTAATATCTCCGTGCTTTATTTCGGATGCTTCACATGCTGTTAACGCACTAAATAATTGCTGTGTCCAAAGTTGAAATTCGGTTTGTAAAATTGGTTTTTCGAGGCGTTTGATCAGAGATACACCAGCGATAAGCTCCATAGTAAAAAAGACCAAACCATGATCTTCAAATACATCATGAACTCGAATGATATTTTGATGTTGTAAACGCCGAGCAATCAATACTTCGTTGCGAATCGCGCCTAATTGTGTCTGGTTATTTAATGTGGTCTCTACCACCTTTATAGCTACATCTGTCTCTAACAGCTGATCGTATGCATGATATACATTACCTTGTGCACCGCTTCCAAGGAGTTTGATTATATTAAAACGTTGAACTAGAACCGTGTTGCTTGAGAGTTGCGAGGCAGAGCGCAACGGCTCAGTAGTTAAATTAATATTGTTTGATGATTCCTCGGTGTGATCAGTCAACTCACCACTCCAGTTGGTTTCTCACCCGTGTGAGTATTTAATTACAATGAGGAGATATTATGTTCTATAGACTGAAATAACAAACGCAATGAGAGGATATTGGCAAACGACTCGACGAATTTGACTTCAGTTTCAGTAAATGATTGCCGGCCTTGTGTATTATCGGCATATAAAACCCCGATGACATGGTTTTCAGACTTGATAGGCACACATAACGCAGCTTGTATATTGTGGCGTATGACACTGTGCTGCATCGCTAGGCTAGGATCGGCTTGAACATTACCAATGGC
>CAZMDX010000287.1:0-1591 GCA_964564805.1 uncultured Pseudoalteromonas sp.
ATACTCAATGCTGCCTTCACAACGTTCAAAAATTACGGTTATCGCAAGACATCAATGCACGATATAGCTACTGCCCTTGGCATTTCGAGGGCGTCACTGTACTCATACTTTGAAAATAAAGATGACATTTTTCGCTGCGTATTAATATCCGTCACTGAATCTGGATTAGTTGAAGCCAAGCGCTGTTTAGGGTTAGCATCTTTAGATCTGACATCAAGAATCGAGGCTGCTTTGCTTGCAAGATACCTGCCCCTTCATCAGATGCTCATCGAATCAGCCCATGGTGAAGAACTCGCTGAGTCGTACTTTCGCCTTTGTGGCGACAGCTTTGCAGACTCATTCGCGCAATCTAAGGATATACTCACAGCTACGCTGAAGTCGGCGAATCGCAATAAAGAAATTGACTTGAAGGCATCGTTGCTTACGGCGTCTGCAGCCTCTGAGCTTTTAAACTTGACTATCTTGGGTCTAAGGCATACTTCAACGGACGTAGAAATCTACAAAAAGCGGGTAAACAGTTTTGTGAATGTATTTATGCGCGGGCTGCGAAATACTGCGACGTTAAACTATACCTAGGTAGATATGTATCACACGAGGACGGCGGTGAGAATTACACCGCGTACTGCTAATAACCTGGATTTTGTCGTAGATTAAAGTAAATGGGGATGTTGATATTTCCAATACTAGAAATAGCATTAATATGATGGCTATATCGTGTGCAAACAACAAAATTGGGCCAGCCAATCGGCGCTACTAACTCTATCCTGATATGCAACATGCTCGTCGAACGGGAAAGACGCGACAACAAGTTTGGTTTAATTACCATGTGCACCACCTTATGCATGGCGCTTGCCATCATTATCGAGCGCATATAAGCAGCTAGCTAATTGCAGACAAGGGTCCTTCGGGCCCTTTTTTTTTAGTAAAAAAAAGCCCGCAATACATGCGGGCTTGATCATTAAGTTAAAAGCTTACCAGATCCTAGTAGAAGTCATACTTAAAACGCACACCAAATACAGCACCTTCATCAACGAACTTGAAGTGTGAACCGGCCAGTACTGGAACGTCAAGACTCTCAGAAAATACTTCTTCATTAAAGATATTACGCCCAAAAGCCATTACTTCCCAACTCTCACCACGCAAACCCAAACGCAAGTTGGTTTTGCTGTAGCTATCGATACGATCGAGTGGATCGTTGTCACCAGTAGGCGAAAAATCATCGCTGTAGTTGAGTTCGCCGCCTGCAAAAAACTCCATGCCTTCGATGCCACTCTCAGTGATGTAATCAAAGAAAAGTGAGGCGGTGTATTCCGGCGCGTAGGTAGTCTCTTGTCCTGACAGATCATTGTCGGTGAAGCCGGCAGGTGTGCCACAGGCTTGGTCTACATCGAGCTGGATCGCGGTACACGGCGCAGTGGGGTACTTATCAAATTCTGCATCCAACCAACCGCCGCTGGCACCCAGGCGCAGATCATCCGTAGCCTGCCAATTGAGATCAACCTCGATACCCTGCACGATTGTAGAGGCTGCATTGGTCACACCAAAGCCCACGCCCTTAAATACCGAGACTTGCAGATTGTCATATTCGGTG
>CAZMDX010000288.1:0-2742 GCA_964564805.1 uncultured Pseudoalteromonas sp.
TCACGGTACTCTTTATCACTAGTAGTAAAATCTGTAACACTGGTGAGATAAATTCCGTTACTGAATTCAGTATTAAGGATCGCGGTTAAGCTACTTGATTCACGGTCAACACCCCCGTCAAAATCAAACGCGCCGTCGTGTACTCCGCCAATACCATCATCAAGTTGGCCATTACGAGGGTCGAAGAGGCTCCCCGTAGTCGATGCGCTTTTATCTGCATCAAAAAAACCTTGAAATTCTTCTAGATCTCCATTTGCATCATAGCGAATGCCAGCACCACAGTCGGTATCACCTGATTGACAAAATATAGGACCATCTGCAGTCGACTTAGTGGCGCGGTTGTTATAAACCCCACCTCTGGTGTCGATGTCAGTGAAGCGACCAATCATTAAGAGTGATGTTTCATCGCTCATATCAAAATTTACCATAGCACGAACAGAGGTTGTATCATCCGATCTGTAATCTGGCCCAACAGCGTTTGACACATAACCATCGTCTTTATTATCGTAAACGGCTAGACGACCTTGGATACTGTCACTTAGCGCACCACTGACAAAACCAGTAATACTCAACTGGCCATATTGTGCCACAGTCATATCAATGGCAGATTCAAAGTATTCAGTAGGTTTATTGCTGATAAAATGTACCAGACCACCGGTTGCATTTCGACCATACAATGTTCCCTGAGGACCACGTAATACTTCTATACGAGCAAGATCGAATGAAGGTGCCCCGGAGGCTCCTGGGGAAGACAGATAGACTTCGTCGTTATAAATTGCGATAGGTGCTTCTTGACCTTCGGCAAAATCCCCCTGATTGACACCGCGAATAGAAAACAGGGCAATGTTAGAGGTATCTCCGGTATTGCTGGTTGCTACCAGCCCTGGAGTTTGCGCCGCTACATCCATGCTATTATCCCAACCGAGGGCTTTTAGCTGCTCATCGTTAAACGCAGTAACAGATACTCCCACTTCTTGCAGGTTTTGCACACGCTTTTGCGCGGTAACTACAATTTTCTCTGTTAAAAGTTTGGCGTCCGCAACGCCCGATAAAGAGACAGAAACTGCCGCTACAAGTGGAAGCAGTTTATGTTTTTTCCAACAAAAATCAATCGAATTACTCATCTCAAATTCCTCGTGTTAGTTTGTTTCTATAAAAATTAATCTTAGGCAAATTCATATTTTGCTGTGTTCTTATTGTGTATTTTTAAGTCTAAATTTTTATTTTGGCGCACAGTCAATTCAAGTGAATGACACTATTTTTATGGTTAGCCAATAGGTTGTTTTTACATCAAGAAGGGTTGTGCAGAGCTGTGAAATAAATATGCAGGTCGATGTTGGTTAGCTTAAAAATGCATTGTAACATAACTAAATTAATTAAATTGGTCAGTCAATTAGCTAAAAGGTTATATCACTTTAACTTAATTCCTTAAAAAGTTGTGATTGGACCGTCAATTATTTATAGGTAGCAGTGACGGCTTTGATCATTTAGGTGTCTAATTGACTACGCCGTGAATTAATATTGTTTAGATATGTGACAATTTTCGTATTTGATTTGAACATTCGGCTAATACAATTGCACCTGCAGTCGAAACGTTCAATGAGTTTCCCATACCATACATCGGAATATGTATATGTTGATGACTTAACTTTAATGCGGCTTCGCTGACGCCTTTGCGTTCATTTCCTAATACCAATACACATTTAGATGAGTACGTTACATCAGTATAATCAGCAGATTCATGGCAAAGTTCAACGCTATAAACCCAATACCCCTCATCCAATAAAATTTGTAGGCTTGATGTAGTGCTATCACTATATTCAACACAAACCCACTTCGCTTCATTTCTAGACGCTTTATTCAATTTTTTATCAGAAATGGTTAGCTCGCCGCAAACAATCACTTTTTCAATAGCAAACGCATCAGCTAAGCGAATAAATGCCCCAATATTGTGACTATTAGTGACGTTGTCTAGTACCACGATTAAAGGGATTTTTGGTGTCGAAGGGTATTCATCACGTGCGGGTTTGTTTTTTCTGAGCTCTTGTTTGGTTTGTTGTATTTTTTGGGGCACGGTGTCTACTCTTATATATTTGTATATCGTTCTTGTGATGCATTTTTAATACGCTGCACGCAAGGTATATCGATAACTGCTGAATGTTATTCTACCTTGCAATATCCATATCGGTCTCAAACTTTTTCGTGCAACGCCCATTTTTTAAATCTAATTTTGGCGACAGTTAAAACAATAGGTAAAAAAAAAGGTGAAAAAACATTCGAAGATAAGTCAAAAATATCAGATTTACTGTCTACAAATTTACTGACTAATAGAACCATTAAGATGGCTCTTCTGCCAAGTAGATTTGAAAGACAAAAAATGGGCAAAAAAAAGCCTGATTTAATCAGGCTTAAAAGGAGAACACACATAAAAACTATATATTCAGAGGGGCAATGACGGCATAAGTTCAATTTATTGTTAATTATTTTTATAATTAACGTTGTTTAGTCGATAGACAGGTGTTTTAAGTTCAGTAACAAACTTTACATAGGTGTCGTATCAGTTCCCCTCGAAGGTAAGTCAAAAACAACAGATCTACTGACTAACAGAACAATTAAAGCAGATCTTCCACCAAGTAGATTTGAAAGACAAAAAATGGGCAAAAAAAAGCCTGATTTAAAATCAGGCTTAAAAGGAGAACACACATAAAAACTATATATTCAGAGGGGCAATGACGGCATAAG
>CAZMDX010000289.1:0-3926 GCA_964564805.1 uncultured Pseudoalteromonas sp.
GGGCTGCTGTGCAGATTATAACGATGGCTGAAGCGAATATTTTTTATGTACAGTGCCATTTTGCGTGTTTTTATATCGCTTAAGGTTTTCAATATCGCTATACGTGCATGACTGATGACATCTATGAATTGTTTGTATACTTGTTGGGGTGCACATCTTTTTTACTGGTGAGCTGCTTTTCAGGGGCTGCTGTGCAGATTATAACGATGGCTGAAGCGAATACTTTTTATGTACAGTGTCATTTTGCGTGTTTTTATATCACCTAGGGTTTTCAATATGGATACAGATGCATGATTGATGACATCTATGAATTGTTTGTGTACTTGTTGAGGTGAGCATCTTTTTTACTGGTGAGCTGGCGTTCAGGAGTGCTAGGCTAAAATAAGTGTGATTTCATCCGGTCGTATTGTTTTTGACATTCAGTTCCCAGTCAACCTACGTATCTAAAAACTTTGGAGTTGGCAGATATCCCTAGCGGTACTCGGCTATACTTGTTGCATAGTTTGAACTGGTCCAGAAAATTATTGCAGGAAGTGATTACACTTATGAGGGCATAAAACCAGTCGAAACAGCGTTGTTAAGTTTTATGGCATCCCAACAGATAATATTTTATTACCATACTTGTTCAGTATCTTTTTGTAATTTTATACGAATGGACATACAGTAAATAAAATCACAGATTGCAATCAATGACTTGGGCTATAAGGTGAGTTAATTTATGAATGTTCGAGACTATGCTTTAAATGCGGGTGATGCTTTTGTTTTGCCCGAGGCCGTCATGAAAATTAAACAGCTAATCGATGATGACGCTAAATCTGTAGACGATATTGCAGATGTCATTAACTATGATCCAGCTATTATGTCGCAAGTGTTGAAAATTTCTAACAGTGCGCTGTATAAATTTTCTAGTACGATTACTACTGTTGCCAAATCTATCCAAGTGATTGGTACACGTTCAATTTATGATCTTGTTTTAGCTTATGGTGTCGCCAATGCTTTTAAGAGTGTTGCCATTGACGTAGTTGATTTAGACAAGTTTTGGGAGCAAAGCGTAAGTTGTGCCTTGTTATGCAAATATTTTGCAGAAGAGGTAGGCTTGAAGGAGCCTGAGAAGATGTTTGTATGTGGTTTGTTACACAACATTGGCGAGCTTGTTGTTGCCCAGATAAACCCAGAAGTGGCAAATAAATCCACATATATATCTAGTGAAAACTCGCCTTTGATGTTGCAAAAAAAACATTTAGGCTTTTCTTATGTCGATGTCTCATCTGAACTCTTAAAACTTTGGGGAATACCCAAAGACATTTCTCAAATAGTGGCAAAAACACATGTCAGCGAACACTGTGCAAACAGCAAAGAGGAAAAAATTATACAATTGGCCTATTTATTAGCCTTAAATAATGTAAACAGTGAGCAGTATTCTAAAGATACCAACATAACTGAGGAGATGTATCAGTGCTTAGACATCGATTTACCACATGTTGACAATGCACTAGACTTTAGTAATTTGCAGTTAATTAGCGCGTTAGCCTTGTTTAGTCCGTCTTCGTTCTCAATGTTTTAAAAGTACTTTTTTTGACATCGATAAAAGGTAGTCGGGTTAAGCAAATACCGCTACTACTTGCCTGCTGATAGCCACTAAGGTGCCATATTTATCCCAAATATTGGCTTCTGTATGCACATAACCATCAGCAGCGTGCCTAGTTTTTGCTTGATAAGCAAACCAATCATGGCCTGAAACTTTTTGATGTGGGTGTATGAATTCTAAATTCCAACTCATAGTACTTGCCATGGCCGGTTGGCGTAAAAGCTGTAAGACGGTTGGAGGCCAGATATCGATTAAGGCTACTAAATGTGCGTCAGAAAAATGACTTGGCTGCTCTTTAAAACGCATCCATCCGTGCACATCGCTGTCTTTTTCACCAGTGAATGGTAACCCGCCTTTAGTTTTTGCCAAATCAAAATGCTTTAAAAACTCAGGTATCACTTTTGGGATCTGGGTTACATAGTCCGGGTTTTGTGGATAATCCATTTTGTGTTGTGGATCATTACAGATAACAATCTCAGATTGACGAGCAATGCCAAAGCTAGCTTGACACATCACCGCTACTTTATTGGATTGTGATAAGCGTCCTACGACCTGAGTAACATTTTTTCCTTGTCTGAGGACTTCAACGTTGATGTTAAACTCACGCTCGGCATCTACAGGGCCTATGAAATTAGTGCTCAAAGAACGCATCACTTTATCAGTGTCAACGGATTCACGCATCGCTTGATATACTAAAGAGGCTGAAATACCTCCATAGAGTGTTCGACCTTGTGTCCACTCATTATTGACAGATAAAATGATGTTGCCATCTTTGGTTTTTATTTGTTGTTTGACTGAGTTCAATAATGTATCAATGTGCACAAATAATCCTTGCTGACTTTGTCGACCATAAATCATAACTGGCCTAATCTATTTTCACTTATCATAATGGTTCATGCACCTATGATGATTTCATGTCTTTATGATCAAGCATAAGTGCCTGTTATAATTACATAAAATTAACAATTTAACTTGAATTTACTAGGTCTGCACACGTAATATACTTTATCAATAAATGTACGCAGTACTAAGAATACACAGATGGTAAATGACAAAACAGTGAATAGTGAATCCTCAACGGCTGCGCCAAAAATATCAAATGGTTATCGGAATTATGTGTTATTCATCCTAACTTTAATTTACGCATTTAATTTTATTGATCGTCAAATAATAGGTATATTGTCTCCTTTTATTAAGGCCGATTTGGGCCTAGATGACGCGCAATTAGGCTGGTTAAAAGGGATATATTTTGCGTTACTATATACCGTTTTAGGTATCCCTATAGCTTGGTTAGCTGATAGGTACAGTAGAGTTAATATAGTTGCTATCTCACTGACATTGTGGAGTGGTTTTACTGCAGCATCTGGATTAGCCGGTAATTTCACACAACTAGCTTTGGCGCGAATTGGTGTGGGAATCGGTGAGGCTGGTGGCAGTCCACCTTCGCATTCCATTATCTCAGATTTATTTCCTAAGGAAAAACGGGCTGGCGCTTTAGCTATTTATTCTTTAGGTATTCCTTTTGGTATTATGTTGGCATTTTTTGCATCTGCATTTTTTCTTAAAGGTGGTGAAGCAGACTGGCGAACCGTTTTAATAGCGGTCGGTTTACCTGGCGTAGTCTTGGCTATATTGCTCAAGTTTACTGTTAAAGAACCGGCACGAAGCGGTAATATGCAAACCGCCTCGGCGCAAGGTAAATCTTGGCAATCTATCAAAGATTTATTATCTATTAAGTCTTGGTGGGGCATGTGTTTTGCTATCTCCTTTGGTTCTTTTGGTAATTACGCCATATCTACTTGGATGATTGATTTTTATGTGCGAGCTCATGCAGGTTTAGACATCACTCAATTTTTAATTATATTAGGAATCATAAATGGTACTGCATACGCCGGTGGTGTTTGGCTTGGTGGTGTTTTAGTAGATAAATGGGGGAGAACTAACAGAAGCGCTTATGGCTTAGTGCCAGCATTGGCTTTAGTAGTAGGTGCTCCCGCCTATTATTTTTCGCTACAAGTTGAGTCGCTCGAATTGTCTATAGCTTTGGTGACTATCTTACTTTTTACCAGCGGCTTTTATTTAGGGCCTTCGTTTGCATTGGCACAAACTTTAGCACCGGTAAAAGTAAGGGCAATGTCTACAGCATTATTCTTCTTTGTATTGAATATTATTGCTTTAGGCGGTGGGCCAACTTTTATTGGTGTTTTGAGTAACTTTTACACAGAACAACATGGTGAAGTTGAATCGCTAAGGTTGTCGTTGTCTTGGCTAGCAGTACCCTACGCTATGTCAATTATTGCTTTCTTTTGGACTGCTAAGCATATACCCAACGATTGGA
>CAZMDX010000290.1:0-1513 GCA_964564805.1 uncultured Pseudoalteromonas sp.
TAAAATCATCCAATATGCAAAATTTTGAGCTATTGCTCGTTTGTATGCAGTTGGATCTGTTTCTGGAAGGTCTCCATAGTTGCCAGTTGGATCATAATAGCCTCCATTTATAGCTTCATTCATCGCTAATACTAGTTGAGATGATGAACCTTCATAATCCCATGCGGCAAATGTTTTTTCATAGATTAATGTAATTGTATGCAGGAGAGGTTTCAAAATTGCACTGATCTGAGCTGCATTTGTCTTTTCGTCTTCTGAGGAGTTTTGAGTGGCTTCCCAAATAAAGTCATCAACTTGATAGTTATCATTAAAATTATCCCACCCTGGATAGTTTGTTTCATCTAAAGGCGGGTCATAACTGCTCATTCCCGTTGCTCCCACTCGTTGCAAGGCTTGATAGTAAATGATGTTACCTAGCAATAAATTTCTGTCAGTATTATTTGTATTTCTACGTAAAATAATATTTACAATATTTCCAACTTTGTCCATAAAATCGTTTGTTACATCAGGAAGGCCTGCAACGATAAGCCCATATGATGTTAGATGTTTATCATAAGGCGCATAGTCATTGTTTATAATCAAATTTCCAAACCACCAAGACCAACCTTCATCATCTGCAGGATCATTTGTTACTTTTATCGCAAACTTCTTGGTTGTACTTAACACACCATTTCTGCTGCATTCGTTGTCATCCTCAACAATAACTGAGATTCTATATATACCGTCTCCATCTGTATCCACAGGATTCTCGTAATCTGGAGCTTCTGTAAAAGTTACCACTCCTGAATCATCAACGCCTATTGCAAATCCAATCCCCAACACGTTTTGATCACTTGCTACAAATAAACCTCCATCATCGTCACCATTTAGATTATAACTTAAGGTATCTCCGTCATCATCAGTGGCATTAACAGTAAATGCCACTGTTTGGTTTTCTTGCATATAGATATACTCATCACCATTAGTAGCAATAACCGGCGCCGAATTCACGTACGTAGATTTACACACCTCATCATCATCTCCACCACAACTGGCAAGAATGAATGTTGAAACTAATATACAACCGCTAAATTTTTTAATGATTTTAATTCCCAAAATAGTTAATTAAGATTAATTTGCAACCTGATTTTCTACGGTAGTAGATAGGATTTAGACTACTACCAGCTCGAAGGATATAAGAAATAAAATGCAAAATCACATAATTAATTATTAAAATATGAATTTAGAGCGGCAGTACAGGATAATGTTTATGCTGTAAACATTAAAGTATTTGAGAAAGGGCGGTTTAGATTAGGTCACATAAATGACTTGTACAGCTTACAAGTCAGAAAGTGCTAAAGTGTTGAAAGTATGGTTTGTTTAAGATTCGTGGAAAAAAATCAAAAAAGGGTCCAAAAAAGGGGTCAAGTCATTTGATCATTAAAACTTTTTAAAAAATACTAATGCGTTATCCCTTCACCGATTAGATTTTATTAGCCCTTTTATCAGCTCACTGAGTTTTCTATCAAATTGA
>CAZMDX010000291.1:0-9026 GCA_964564805.1 uncultured Pseudoalteromonas sp.
GCCGTTTAGACGTCTAAATTAAACTTTGAACGTAAAGCCGTCAAGATGTTTAGCAGTCTATCATTGACCTTTTGCCCGTATTGGTTAGAATTTCAATGCATAAGAAAGACAAAAGATTGTAACGATGGCTAATTTGACAAAATGGAACGGTGAATATATTCACCCCTACGCAGAACACGGTAAAAAAAGTGAGATGGTGAAAAAAGTCACAGTGTCTATTCCACTTAAAGTTTTAAAAGTACTCACTGACGAGCGAACCCGTCGACAGGTAAATAATTTACGGCATGCCACTAATTCTGAATTATTGTGTGAGGCATTTTTACATGCCTTTACTGGGCAACCTTTGCCTGATGACGGAGATCTAGGAAAAGACAATACCCAGATCATTCCCAAAGAAGCCATGAAACTCATGCAAGAGATGGAGTTATCTAAAAAAATACCAGACAAAGAATAAAATTTAGAACATGTTCGGCTTACTGGTGAAAATCATGCGCCTGCCTAGTGATTTTATTAGTTAGTCGACCACATTAAACATAATCGTATTTTCCGCCTTTTTCTAAAGCGGCTTGATAGGCGGGCCTTGCATGAACCCTCTGAACAAAATTAGTGATATTTGGGAAATGTTTGCCATTACCTCTTGCCACTGCAGCTTCGAGTGGGAAACTCATTTGTATGTCCGCACCAGATAGTTCTTCACCTGCAAACCAAGCATTATGGGATAAATGACTTTCAATATAGTCCATGTTCTTGGCGATAATCGGCCCATAATAAGCAGCCATTAACTTATCAACAATCTTGTTAGCAATCACCTTAACAAAAAATGGTTTGGCATTGGTTCTTACTCTGTCCAGCACCAATTTAGCTACCAGAGGAGGCATTAACGTACCTTCTGAAAAATGTAGCCAATATGTATATTGCCTATGAACCTCGCTACCACGCTGCGGATCTACGAGTTGCCCTTCGCTTTTTTTGTAGTATGCACCGACTAAATATTCGATTATGGCACCGGATTCGGCCACAGTGATTTCACCATCTGTAAGGATTGGAGATTTACCCAAAGGGTGTATTAATGTCAACGTGTTAGGTGCTAGATTAGTTACATTATCTCTTTGATAATGCTTGACTTCGTATTCAAGTTTAAGCTCTTCTAACAACCATAAGATACGTTGCGAACGGGAATTATTTAAGTGATGAAGTATAATCATATGAGTTCCTTAGTAAGTGATTTTCAGGCATTTTATACGAGCAGACATTGACTTAGACCACTTTAGTTTGTACGTCTGTGTGTATTGTACGTTAACGCCTCAAACCCACTCGCGCGCCTGCATCTATGACTTGTTCTTTTACCCATTGCCATAATTGTGGGTTAGCTTTTTCAATCGCAGAATTTTTGAGCAATATTTGACTCACAGATACATCATTATCAACCCAACTTTGACAGCCGTTATGTAAGTTTTGTATCACCGGCATTAATCTGTCTATTGCCTTAGCAAATTGCGACTCAGGTGTTTGTGCCATTTCAAATTCAATCCATAGCTTGAGATACGCTTGTGCTTGTTCACTGGGTAAAATAGCAAAAATTCTTTGCGCCGATAGCAACTCATTATCATAGTCATCATGATTAGCGTCATAAGCAAACTTATCACCTGTATCGATTTCAACTATGTCGTGCAATAACAGCATAGTGACCACAGTTAGTGGGTCCGGGTTTTGCCCTGAATAGGGCAGTAGTGTCAAAGCCAACAAAGCAATTTGCCAGCTATGTTCAGCGCTATTTTCATAACGTGACAAACCAACAGGCTTAATTTTGCGTTGAATATTTTTTAATTTTTCAATTTCTACGATAAATTTAGTAATAGCTTGAAAATTTTTAGTCATTTATTACTCGTTAAAGCACGGATGGCGACAATGATTAGAAAAACGACCTTATACAAGATCACTTATTTTCCAGACGGATCTAAACTCGCATAATATGCAGATAAATTAATAATGTTGGTATCACTTAAACCCACAGCCATGGCTGACATAATCATATTTTTTCGCTCTCCATCACGAAATGCTTTTATCTGCAAAACCAAATACTGTTCTTTTTGCCCTGCTAAGTTAGGATACATAGGGATCATAGAGATCCCTTTATTGCCATGGCATGCTGCACAAGTAACAGATTTAGCTTTACCCGCATTAATGTCTGCTGCAGATACTGGTTGAGAAATGAGCCCCGCTGCAGCAAAAACGATGCTTAATAAGTTGGTATTATTTTTTTTCATGGTCGATTCCTTCTGTTAAACCCAAAGGTATTAGTAAATAATTAGTGTTAATAAAAAGCATTTTGTATGAAGTTATTCCACACTTTTGATAAAGAAACTTACTTCACTGGGTAGTGAAGTCAAGTCAATTAAATCACTGCTTTATTGCGCAAAAGTATGACGGACATCAATTTGGATGCTGGGATCCTGAACGAGGAGATGGTCGCGGACTACTTTTAGCAAAAACCATTGATGAAAAGAAACATCGATGGGATTTATACCTCAAAGGAGCGGGAGTCGCACCTTATTCAAGATTTGCTGACGGGCGGTCAGTATTACGTTCTACGATAAGAGAGTACTTAACTGAAGAAGATTTTTACTCTGGGCATCACTGCTTCACAAGCATTATGCTTAACTGTTTGTGTTACGTAATTATTTGGCTTAGCAAGTTATAGACCAAACTGAAGAAGGTAATATTGAGATGTTTCAGCAGCTGATATACGCACTAAAAAAATCATAGGAAGTGATCTATGGGTACCAACAATTTTTTACTCCTCCTCCCAATTAAGGATAAATTTAGAAATATCCTGTAGTAGTTAGCTTGATTATCCTTTATCTAACTAGATATTTTTATAAAAGTAGTGGCATTAACAGTCAATATACGCCAACGTATACATTGATTAAATCTTTAAGGCAATCATGAAATCACTCTACTCAACTGGTTTAATGCTTTGTTTTATAAGTATTTTTTGGCAGTCTAACAACATGGCATCGGAGCAGGTGGTGATATCAAAACACAACTCTCATGTTGACTTGTTGGGTAAAATTGATTGGCTGATGACTGAAAAAAGTATGCAATTGTCAGACATTCAACATTTACAAGATTGGCTGCCCAGTTATATACCTAATCAAGTAAATCAAGATAAAAGCCTATGGGGTAAGTTCAACATCGTATTTGATGACCCTGATGAGGAGCAGTATTTTTTGACTGTTGGCAATCCCCATTTAGATTATGTTGATGTTTTTTTATTAGATGAAAAAGATCGTATTCTAGGTTCCTTCCTAATGGGCGGTAATCGAGACCATACAATACGGCTTTTTAAGCACAGATTATTTATTACACCAATAAGTTCCGCTCAACAAGTCATTACGGTTTATTTAAGAATAAATGACGATGGTCCGTTAGTTTTTTCCGTAGACTTAGACACTCAATCATCACTAGTTGAAAGAGAGCAACTACTTTTAGCCATCATCGGCTTTATTAGTGGTGGGCTTGCTTTGCTCGCCTGTTACTTTTTGATTACTTATATTTTTATGCGTAGTCCAGTTCGTTTTTGGTTTGCTCTTTCCAGTGCCGCATTTTTGTTATTATTTTTAAACGCTAAGGGGTTGCTGGGTCAGATAACTGGGATCACTGCCTACATTTCTAATCTCAGCTGTGCATTATCTGGTCTGTTGTTATTAACGTCAGCAAAAGTCACCTTTGCAATTTTAGAAAGAGTCCCAACTGTATGGCGCTACACATTGTATAGCTTCGGGTTTATTACTCTAGGTATGGCTTTTTCCACTGACAGCGGGCAACAAATTACATTTTCAGTATTAATGTCTGCTCTGTCTGGAGCACTTATTGGATTGTTGGGGTTTTTCTATCATAAGCCTGATAAAAAAATTGCTAATTTAGTTTGTTTATTAGGACTAACATGCATCGCCTTGAGCGGTTTTGGTCAGGTGATATTGTTCTTATCTGGTATTGCATTAACACAAAATATATCTCTAATGTTTGCCATGGTAATCATGTTGGGTATTATGCTTATCGCCCTAGCAATTGAAGCCCATGAACGTGTTTTGACATACCGTCACAACATGCAACAACAATTAACTATCAAAGATTTACGACACTTTTACGACTTATTCAGGAATTCAGCAGAAGGCTTATATACTTCTGGTCTTGATGGTCAATTAATAAGCGTTAATCCTGCCATGTGTTCTCTATTCGGTTACGCCGATGAAACTCAGATGTTACGGGAGGTAGATAACGCTGACCAGTTTTATGCTAACCCTAATGACCGTGCGATTATGCTTGGAGAAATACATAAAGGTGGCAAGGTTATTGGCAAGGAAATAAAAGGTATACGCAAAGATGGCAGTGAATTTTGGTTCTCCATCTCTGGGCAAATAAAACAAGAAGATGAAAAGCAATATTTATTTGGTTCCATATCAGATGTAACTGAGCGAAAGCAGTCAAGTATTAGCCTTGAATATCTGGCAACACACGATTCACTTACAGGGGTTTATAACAGACGCGAATTTGAACGTCGACTTCAAAGTAGCTTACTTCATGCACAAAACAAAAATAGTGACCTAACATTACTTTACATGGACTTAGATCAATTTAAGGTAGTAAACGATACCTGTGGGCACAAGGCAGGCGATTTGTTGATTAAACAACTGTCACAAAAACTTAATGCCGTAGTCATGGACAAGGGTACCTTAGCAAGACTTGGAGGTGACGAGTTTGGTGTGTTACTTGAAGGTGATAATGCACAAATGGGCTACTTACTAGCCAACAAAATACTGAATGCAGTACAGGAATTTCGCTTTGTTTGGGAAAATAGAATTTTCACATTAGGTATTAGTATTGGTCAAGTGCCTTGGCATTCTAAGATCAATACACCGGAGCAATTATTAAGTATGGCTGATTCAGCTTGTTACTTAGCTAAAGAACGGGGTCGTAATCAAGTACATACATACTCAACTGAAGATGAGCATATGCAGCGATACGAGTCTGAAATGTCTTGGGTGTCACATATTAACCACGCGATACAAAACAACAGCTTTGAATTGTACTATCAGCATTATCAAGCATTAACGCAACGTGCTGAAGGACATTATTATGAGATACTACTTAGAATGCGGGATCAGCAAGGCAACACTATTCTTCCTGGTGTTTTTTTACCTGCTGCCGAACGATATAACCTCACATCTAAAATAGACCGTTGGGTAGTAGAAAACTACTTCAGTTGGTTGTCAAACAACATCCAGCATAAAGATAAATTGACAAGAGTCAGTATTAATCTGAGTGGCCACTCTTTAGCAGATAAAGAACTCAAACTGTTTGTGTTAAATGCCTTTGAAAAGCATAAAATTCCTTATACAAAAGTATGTTTTGAGATCACCGAAAGTATGGCTATTCTTAAGATGGATGAAACTTTAGAGTTTATTAACACCTTCCATAAATTAGGTTGCTTATTTGCCTTAGATGATTTTGGTAGTGGGTTTTCCTCTTATAACTATTTGAAGAACTTACCTGTAGATCAAGTCAAGATAGATGGTAGTTTTGTAAAAGACATTCTGGTTAATCCTGTAAATATGGCGATGGTGAACTCGATCAATGATGTAGCTAAAGCGATGGGGATGGAAACAGTGGCCGAGTTTGTTGAATCAACTGAAATAATGGTCGAACTGGGTAAAATGGGCGTTGATTTTGCTCAGGGGTACGGCATTGCGAAGCCTCATGCGCTAACTGATTTTACTCAGCATAGATAATCATAAGCTATTGTAAAAGACTTAATCATGACCATATAGTGAACTCTTTACCTTGAGTACATGTACCTAAGTGTGATTTTCGAGTAATCAAATTAATCAATAAATGGGCAAAGTGCCCGCAACTTTCCTTTTAATTAAGTACTTTTTACAAAATATGAAGCCTAAAATAGATCAATATCAGTATGTCAGTTCAGCCAAGCTACCTACACATTGGGGTAAATTCCATATTCATGGTTTTATTGATAATGAATTAGCGCAAGAACACATTGCTCTATCCTACGGTCAATGGGATATAGAAGATGTCGTGCCTATTCGTATTCATTCTGAATGTTTGACTGGTGATGCCTTATTTAGTACCCGCTGTGACTGTGGTGCTCAACTAGAAAAAGCGTTAGAAAATATTGTTCAACACGGTAAAGGGGTGCTGTTGTATCTGCGTCAGGAAGGAAGAGGCATAGGTTTACTCAACAAAATTCGTGCTTATCAATTGCAAGATGAAGGCATGGATACAGTCGAAGCAAATGAACACTTGGGTTTTGATGCTGATATAAGGGATTACGGTATATGTAAGTTAATGTTAGATAAATTGAATATCAAAAACGTCAACCTGATGACTAACAACCCCAAAAAAAGTTTGGCTTTGTCTAATATGGGAATTAATGTGGCACAACGTACTCCCATTGATCATGGTATAACGGATGATAATAAAACTTATATTCGTACCAAGACAGAAAAGTTAGGCCATCAGTTCGATAAGCATTTACTTAAATAATTTTTTATAATGAACGTTCAGCGATGGTTAAGGCTGACAAATGTATAACCTATCCTACAGTCTCAATGTTTACTCCATTTCATGACCGAAATGGGATTTTCGATTACAGGAGAAAAGGGTTGTGCGAAATCAAATTAAATACCTATTTATTTATTCATGTGTTTTATGTCTATCTATCTTTAGTGCTGTGCCGTTTGCACAGGCAAAGCAAGAAGTAAACTCAAAATCTTCTGACGCTGCGATGCTTAACCAAGCTCAGCTCGACCAGATGTTAGCGCCGATAGCTCTTTATCCCGATACGTTACTCTCACACATTTTGGTGGCTTCAACTTATCCTTTAGAGGTAATACAAGCCGCTCGGTGGCGTTCAGCCAATGAAGATTTAAATGAACAACAAGCCCTCAATGCGGTAGAAGACAAAGACTGGGATCCCAGCATTCAAGCCTTAGTCCCATTTAATCACCTATTACAAAAACTCAATGAGGATTTGGATTGGCTACAATCGTTGGGTAGTGCATTTTTAATAAATGAACAACAAATATTAGCAAGTGTTCAGAACCTTCGTCACAAAGCCTATGAGCAGGGTAACTTAACGGGTAACGACTATGTCAATGTAGAGCAAGAACAAGATCAAATTGTTATAGAAACCGTGCGCAAAGAGGTGGTCTATGTGCCCTACTATGACACACGAGTTGTTTATGGCAATTGGTGGTGGCAAAACCATCAACCTTATTATTGGCATAGACCAAGTTACAGCATTTTTAATGCTGGTTTGTATTGGAGCACAGGGTTTAATATTCGCCCTAGTTTTTATTTTGGTGGTTTTCATTGGCGTAATCGCCATGTTGTCGCTAACTATCATTACCGCAGTCATGCGGACAGAAATTGGTCGAATAGTTATAACAATCGGCAAGTTGTACGAGTTAAGGAATACCCTCGTTGGAACCATAACCAGCAACATAGGCGTGGTGCACAACATCGAGTTAATGGACAGCGTATTGTGCGTAACATTGATGGTGCCAGTAAAGCTAAAGGTTACCAACAAATTGATAAGCACAGAGTGCTAAACCTTGATAAATATGCAACTAAACACGCCAAAAATAGGGCTGTACGAGTTAAGAAAGCTCTGAATGCTCAGCAACAATCGATCCTAAATACAAAAGCACTTAAGACAAATAAATCAGTGAGTAATAAACAACAGATTGTCAATCAAAGTAAAAACCAGCAAAGACAGAATCACCACAATGATTATCGACCCAATCAAACCGCTAAATTAAGTACCAAGCAACACAATAATATGCAGTCACAAAAATATGCATCCTTAAGAACAAAGGCTAACAAAGAAAAACGTCATTCAGCGACAACGCATAATAAAACGAACGTTTATAAAAGAAATAGCAACAACAATAATAAAACTAACAATTATCGTGTTAGCTCAAATGAAAAAAACAAATCTAGACCGATAAAAGTTTCGCGCCCAAATAAAAATCACAGGAGTCAAAGCAAAATCCAACAAAGATGATTCACTGTTATACATGATAAAACTCACAACATTGTCTTAAGATTAAAGGCAATGTTGTTTATTTTTTTATATAATTTGACACTCTCAGTAGCGCAGAATCAACTATAGTGTTTAAGCATATATAGATGATATGTATGACGCTTTAGTAATTGAAAGTTTGTATGCGTTAAGTCTAAACTGACTCTTAAGCCTTTCTTCAACCCGCCATTAAACTTTATTAAGCTTCTGATATTTAGCCATGTAACCCCTTACAAGGTATAAAATGTCTTTAACAACAAATTTATGACATTGGTATTAGGGAGTGCTGAAGAATTTTGATAAAATGCTTTAAATTAAAGTTGTATAAGTTGGGCAGCAGATGAATTTTAAAGGTAATAATATCTTGTCGGTCAATCAGTTTGACCGCGATGCGATAGAACGAGTATTTAATGTCGCTCATCAAATGTTGCCCTATGCAAAGCGGCAAAAACGTACAACCGTGTTAGACGGGGCTATTTTAGGCAACTTGTTCTTCGAGCCTAGTACCCGAACCAGAGTCAGCTTTGGCACTGCATTTAATTTATTGGGCGGTGAAGTGCGGGAAACTACCGGGCTAAGTAACTCAGCCTTAGCTAAGGGAGAGTCTTTATATGACACGGCACGTGTTTTAAGTGGTTACTCCGACATCATAGCGATGCGCCACCCCGACTCTGGCTCTGTGGCAGAGTTTGCACAAGGTAGTCGCATACCTGTTATCAACGGTGGCGATGGTGCTAATGAACACCCAACTCAGGCATTATTAGACTTGTACACTATCCAAAAAGAATTGCTCGATCACGGTAACAGTATTGATGGTATGCATATCGCCATGATTGGTGATTTAAAATACGGCAGAACCGTGCATTCATTGTCTAAGTTATTATGTTTATTTAACAATGTTCATTTTACTTTGATATCACCT
>CAZMDX010000292.1:0-4831 GCA_964564805.1 uncultured Pseudoalteromonas sp.
ATACATACAAATAATCTTTGCATAACCGAAGCATCAACATGCTTATTATGCCCATTGAAAACGTATTTATTTAGCATTTGCCAATTATAACTGTGTAAATAAGCAGGTTTTGTTTAAGTTCGAAGGTCTCCTTTTGGTACATTGCCGTCTGTCAGTTATGTCTGACATTTCAATCCATAACAAGATTGTGACTGATCCCTGTGAGCGAATAGCGGACCTTTTCCTTCCGTCACGCCTAAGACAAAGAATTCGACTTGCAGACATGAGCACTTAGAATTTCATAGATGTATTATTGCTAATAAAACCCATCTTAAGGAACGTCTTCCATCGGTCGGCCATGTGCATAACCGGTCATTCGCCATTAAATTTAAGACCTATTTTATATCTTAATCTTACCTTGTAAGCAGACTGTCAGGGTATATACACTATTAAACGGCAAAAAATATGTAAAAGTGATGATTAAGCGTTAATTTTATCTGCTTTAACCTCGGTTACGTGACGTTCTAAGCGGCTGGAAAGTGTCAAACGGGGCGCAAAGGAACGTTTAAAAAACGCTAATTGTCCTTATAATCGTTGCGTAAGTGAGTCGCTCAACCTAGTCTTAACAGCGATCAACATCAAAAATATATAAATTGGAGACAATGTATGTCGAATAACTTTTTACTAATTCTTAGTGTTTTATTATTCGCAGGCACTGCATCTGCACAGACATTAACTTGCGGAGATATTGAGCGTACAAAAGATGGGCTACACGAAACCGAATCCTACCCAACTTACACCTACAAAGCCAATGGAGGAACAGCGGTCATTGTTCGTCAGGATATGCGCGTTAATGCGGATGGTGCACGCAGTGCTTATGAGTTAAACAACCATGGAATTTCTTATTTGTGTGACGGTTTGACTGCGCGTGATGGCAATAAATGGATTACTACCAAGCCTTGCGGTTCACTGACAGCCAATGCGATTGAACAAGCACAGATAAAAAATGACAAACTATATTTTTCTAATCAAGGCCCCGAACTGTGTATTTTTGGTTTTCACGTTGAAGGTGGTCGTAAAAAAGTAAAGGGTTGCTCAGGAACAGTTATTGGAGCAGGGCAACCTAATGCAACAGCTCCACTTACAAGCGTTTCTTCCCCTGGTGGTCCTTTGCATTATTTTATTTCGGCAACGTCATTAGCTAACAGAGATGTTGATGTGGCACGACGTTATATTGATTCAGAACAAATACCTTTTATTGTGATTCCTGGCCGATGGCATCATGAAAATGTTCGATTAGGCGACTACGCATATGTTTATTCACCTAATGCGCTAGGTATTAAGGACGAGTCATTAAGCGGACCGCGCGGGTCATTTGCTATTGCTGCCGATACAGGCCCTAGAAATAAGTTCGGTGAAGGTTCGATTGCCCTGCATCAGATGTTGGTGTTTGGTGAGCTTCGTAAACCACCTCTTTATCAAGAGGTGGCTGGTAATAGCCGCCATCCAGAGCAATCTGCGATTTTTCACCCGTATCAAGATAGGCGAGGTGGCGATATTAGGGCTAAAAGTAATATTAATCAGGAGCTGTGGCATATATTATTTGCCGAAACAGCTAATAAAGATATCCAAGAACATTCTTTTGGGGCTAGCGACGATGGCATACCTAATGGAAATGTGTATACCGAAGGAAAGAAAGCCGCAGCATTGCTCGGGGGAACTGAGCACATCATTGCCTGCTTAAAGAGCTCTCCTTATTTTGAGTAACCAAATACTCTATTATCAATAAATTTACTTATCGTTTGTGTCGCGTTTTTTGGAGGAGCCATAAGTGAACAATAAATAGAGAACACTAGCATAATGCCAAATGCCCCTAGATTAGGTTTAAGCTCCTGACCGAAAAAAAACTGAGCACTAAAAAACACGCAAACGAGGAACATGAAAGAAATTAGTATTTTTAAAAAAGTTTTCATTTTAGTAGACATATTCAATTGCTGAACATATGTAATAGCTACAGCTCCTTTGTTTATTAATCACAAATTGCTTTATCTGTTATTGAAAATAATATCACAAACACTTTATTCATACTCAAAGTGTATTTTGGTCACAGAGACTTGTAAGAAATTAATAGTAAGGTCTCCTTTGTCGGATCACCTGACATTAGAATTCCACCATATAACATCAAAAAATGATCAATATATTCAGTTTAGGCTACGACCGCTTTTCGCTCGTTCCTGCCTGTCATAATTATAATAAAGAGGAATAAATAAAGTTTGATTTTCACTGGATTTTAGCTACGTACTATATTGGAGTTTAATGTAAAAGGAACTTAGAAATGAATGCGAATCTTCAAATTATAATTACCACTCCACCTGTTGCTCTTGTTAAAACTTGGTGCCAACGGTTCAAAGATGCTGATCCAGAAATTGATGTAGCAACAATATCTCACAATATTCATATGGCTTCCGCTTTTCCCGGTTACTTATACGGGGTTATCGCAATGTTCTGTATATCTTCAGGTTCTATGCAATGGTCAAAATCAAAAGCATTTAAATTCGGAGGTTATGTATTAGCGATATAAGCTCTGTTCGCATTTTTAATTTTAGACCGAAGCTCAATTACTGTATGGTTAATTCAACGTATTTTAGAGCTTTCAATGTATTCTTGGTTAATTTTTTTTGGATACAGTTTGAGTAAATATTTGCCTAACAAGCAAATCAACAAGAACTAAAAACAGCGGGCTGTTCGCTTCGCTCCATTTTGGCTCACTATTTTATGCCTGTTATTTGGGCGTTCATCTGGTTCTACTACTGTACAGTTAACTACCACCAAAATTTGAGATTGAGCTGATATTCAAACTAAATCCTAATTTTTATAGAATTATTTTTTATTACTATATGCATCTATCCTATTGATCTATAACAATTACATCTGATTGTGAAAAATAACACTGCAATAAAAACCTACAATGTGTGGACACTAGCCAAAAGCATGTTTATATTTACAGGTACTGTATATATAAACATGCTTTACTGTATGTACCCACAGAGGTCCAAAAATGCTTACCCATCTATCTATTCGTAATTTTGCCGTTGTTAAAACACTGGATGTTGATTTTAGACAAGGCATGACAGCCATTACCGGTGAAACAGGTGCGGGTAAGTCGATATCAGTTGATGCTTTAGGCTTGTGTTTAGGTGATAGAGCTGACAGTGGCATGGTTCGTACCGGTGCAGATAAAGCCGAAGTAAGTGCTGGGTTTAATGTCAGGCAACTACCAGCAGCACTAAGGTGGCTTGAAGAACATGAATTGTCAGATAATGATGAGGTGCTCATAAGACGCGTAATATCCTCAGAGGGGCGCTCAAAAGCTTTTGTCAATGGAATACCTGTACCTTTGCAGCAACTAAAAATCTTAGGGCAATTTTTATTAAGTATTCATGGGCAACATGCCCACCAGCAGATATTAAAAGGTGACAATCAACGTAACCTCCTCGATCAATATGCTGAACACGACACCCTATTGAACAAGGTGGCAGATTCTTATCAAGTATTAAGGACGCAACGACAACACTACCAAAATTTATTGGAAGGCCAGCAGCAGCGCGAAGATCGTGGCAGACTTTTATCCTACCAAATCCAAGAACTAGACGATTATGCTTTAGCTGAAGGTGAATTTATCTCTTTAGAACTTGAACATAAAAAGCTTAGCCATAGTCAAACGTTACTGGAACAAAGCCAAATTAGTTTCCACCAACTTTATGAAGCAGAAGACTTCAATGCTTTGTCTGCCGTTCAAAGTAGTATTGATCGCTTAACCGAGTTACAAGAGCATGACCCAAGTCTAGCTCCTATTGTGACTATGCTCGCTGAAGCTTGCATTCAAATAGACGAAGCGTCTAACGAACTCAGAGCTTATACCGAACAGCTTGAAATAGACCCCATGCGCATGCAGAACGTTGAAGCACGTTATTCACAAGCTTTAGAGCTATCCAGAAAGCATAATGTTCAACCCGAAACGTTATATAATTTTCATCAACAACTCGCCACTGAATTTAGTGAATTAGTCAAAGACGATTCATTGTTGGAAGAATTGAAAGAACAACTTCGCGAACTCGATAAACAATATCATCAGGCTGCACAAAAATTGAGTTTATCAAGACAAAAAGCAGCCAAGTCTTTTGCCAAACAAGTAGAAAAACATATACACCAAATGAATATGGCTGAAGCAGTATTTAAGATTGATGTTGAGCATCATATAGAGGGCACACCTAACAAACTCGGATTAGATTCTGTGAAATTTTTAGTATCAACAAACTTAGGGCAAGCTCTAGATAACCTTGAGAAAGTTGTATCAGGTGGTGAATTGTCCCGGATTGGTTTAGCTATTCAAGTTATTAGCTCAAGCAACAATGATATTGCCACCATGATTTTTGATGAAGTTGACAGCGGTATCAGTGGATCGACTGCTTCGGTAGTAGGTCAATTGTTAAGAGAATTAGGCGATAGTGTACAAGTCATTTGTGTCACTCACTTACCCCAAGTAGCAGCCAGAGCGCACAACCAAATGTTTGTCACAAAGTTCAGTGATAAAAAAACCACAGAAACTCATATGATTTGTTTACAAGAAAGTGAACGAATTGAAGAGTTGGCACGTCTACTAGCTGGAGATACTCTTACCGAATCAGCCATAGCAAATGCTAGAGAATTGTTACAAATCAGCAATTCATAGCAATTAAGCATTGATTGCGCTTATACGGCTGGGTTAGGATGCTTCGCTAATTAAGTAAGAGTTACTCTCTTACTTGTCCGTTTTTTTACATGCTGAGATATTGAGTAATAATGAAGTTCA
>CAZMDX010000293.1:0-16767 GCA_964564805.1 uncultured Pseudoalteromonas sp.
GACCTATGCTATTGATTGTTTGATAGCCATAACCAGCAGAAACGAATAATCCAATGAAGATCAATAAAGCACGAAGGCCCTTATAAAATGTCGTTTGGCTATTTTGATTCATCACATAAAAATAAGTAAACGTAGTGAGACCGAGCAGTGACCAAGCGATGTCAGTTGCAACATGACTAACTAAACGTTCGACGAACATAATAGCAACTGCTAACATCATAAAACCAAATGTAACTTTTACGACGTTCATCCAATGGCCTGCTTTAGGCAATAATTTACCACCCGTAATACCAAATAAAATCAACGGAATACCCATACCTAAGCTCAACACATATAGCGCACTGAAGCCCAATACTAAATCACCACTTTGAGCAATAAACAATAAGATCCCAGTCAACGGCGCTGTTGTACAAGGTGATGCCACTAAACCAGAAATCGCTCCCATAGCAAGCACGCCCATATAACTACCACTGGTTTGTTTATTACTCATCGCATTCAGTTTTTCTTGCCATGAAGAAGGCAACTGCAACTCATAAGCACCAAACATCACAACGGCCAACAGCACAAAAATTATAATCAAAGCGATTAAAATAGCCGGGTGTTGTAAGCCAGCTTGAAACTGCACACCAGCCGAGGCGACAATCAACCCCAACAGCGAGTAAGTGAACGCCATACCTTGCACATATACAAATGACAAAATAAATGCTCGGGATGTACTGATAGTTTTGCCTTGACCGATCACGATGCCAGATAAAATTGGATACATAGGAAACACACAAGGTGTAAAAGCTAAACCGATACCTAAACCTAAAAATAATAAAAGTGTGATAAACAAACTCTGTTCACTTGATAATAAATTAGCTAACTCAAACTGCTCTGAAATGGAGACTTCACTTGACGAGTTGGCTACTAAAGTACGTGATTCAGTATTAGAATTTTTTGTTGCTTGATCAGACTCTGTTGCTGAAGCATTACCCACTTGATTCAAGTACACCTCTTTGATAGTAGGCGGATAACACAAGCCGGCATCGGCACATCCCTGATAGCGAATTTTGACAATCCCATCTTGCACGGAAGATATGATCAGATAGGTAATATCTAGTTGCCCACGGAACACATCAGATAAACCAAAAAACTCATCTTTTACTTGCTCAGCAGCAGGAAAAACATGCATACCCAACTCAGCTTGTTTAACAACTGTCTTAAATTGCTTTTTATACAAATAGTAGCCATCTGCTATTTTCCAGCTCAAGGTGAGTTGATCGCCTTGCTGAGAAAAGTCGAATTGAAAAGCATCATCTACTTGCAAAAACTCTGGTTCACCAGCAAACAAATCAGCTGCAAGCTCGGAGGTTTGCGCCATACTTACGGATGAAAAAAAGAAAAAACTAAGCAGTAATACAAAATATCTAACACTCAAATTCATTAACAACACTTCTTATATTAGGGGTAACTTGGCACTATATCCATCATACCAACTGGCCAATGTATATTGACAAAATATTAAAGCTTAAATCTTAACAAATTATTAAGATTGCACATCACTTTGTTTAAAGACCAACACTTAGGCGGTCAAATTTCACTTTTATACTAATTAATCTGGGTTTAAGATTAACTAGTCTTTGTAACCAAACTTTTTAGACAAACCAAGCAACACTCTGTAACAATACATCTCTTGGATTTTAATTTTTTAATCCCACTAATATAATAGTCACAATTGCAAAAGTTGGGTTTACACAAGCATTCAGCTTATACCCCAAATAATGAGGCATCTTTGTTTAAATTATTTTTATTATTCGCTATTTTACCTATTATCGAAATCGCTATATTGATCAACGTTGGTGACCAAATTGGTGGTTGGTATACCGTAGCTATTGTCATTTTAACTGCCTTTGCTGGCGCACACCTGGTTAGGCAACAAGGGATCAATACCTTGATGCAAGCCCAGCAAAAAATGCAATCTGGTACTATGCCAGGCCAAGAAATGGCTGAAGGTTTATTACTAGTAATTGCGGGGGTGTTGTTAGTTACCCCAGGATTCATCACAGACGGCATTGGCTTTTTATTAAGCTTACCCATGACACGACCGCTCATCGCCAAAGGGCTAGTGAAACACTTATCTCTAAAGGTGATCAACCCATCTTTTGATGGAAACTTTGCTCAACATCAACACAATCCCAGTTCAACAGGTCAATCTGAAGATATCATCGAGGGTGAATTTGAACGTAAAGATAAGCAACCTGCAAATCCAACTCTTAAGGATGACTTAAGTAAGCCTGAGTAACCTCAATAAATTATCTATTTGAGATCTTTATAATTAGGTTCCAATGATTTACTTAAATTTGTGGCTTTGCACTGCTTCATAAATACCCTGAGGATTAAAGCTAACCCAATATATCCATGAGGAATAAAGGTAAAAAGTAAATTCTCGTTTATCTAAATATCGATTTTGATCTAGACCACAAAATATAGCTTGCGGCCCAGAGATTGAGAAAAATTTATTATAAAAACCGATATTTAAAAACGTTAATATTTTAAAATAAGGTGTCTAGAGTTATTGATAACATTAACCAATGGGTTTTAATTAGAGTTATTAGTGTGAGAATTTATCAATCTAAGGTGATCCTCAATTATCTAGGGGTTTCATCCGTCCCTGCGCTCAAAAGGATCTATTGCTAATCATGTTACTGATGCCAAATCTGCACTATTAACCATAAGAACTGACGAATGTGACATGCTGATATTAGACCTCGGTTTACCCAGTATGGAGGCACTGACGTTGCTTAAAAATATCAGGAAAATGAAGGTTTATACGCCTGTAATCAAACTCACTGAAAGAGACTCTATCAAAGACAAAATTAAAGTACTCGATCAAGTTGCAAACGAGACATAAGCAAACCTTTTGATGCCAACGAACTGATTGCATGTTTGTTAGTGATTTAAAAAAGACTTGGAACAGCGACCAGTTCAACCATTACTGTTGGCAAGTTTTGCTTAGACTGCGCCTCACATCAATTAACTGTTGCTGACAAAGTGATTGAGCTGTCACGTAAAAAATTGATGTTGTTAGAATACTTTTAGTCCACGCAGCACGTTCACTAAATGGAATAACTTGAGTCTACGTTATATGAGTGGGGCGAAGAGGTCGCGATTATTGCTGTTGAAGTGCTTTCACCATCTACGTAAAAACTCCCAGAAGCCTTTATTGCTGGCTTAGACGGTGATCCCAAAGATCGTAGTCTGAGGTTTGCCCGTGAATACGAATTCTAATAATCCATATCTGGCCTGAAAGCTGCTTTCTCACATCTTAAACCTAAAGAGATTTATTTCGAGACAGCTGAGTAAATCCCTGCGGCCCTTTAAAAACCAGCCAAGGATAAGATATGAGTGGATTAACATCTCGCAAAAACGCAATAACTGAAATCACAAATCGTGCACCAAAAGTGTGTGCAATGCCTGGACCTTTGAACAAAATATGGGCAACAGACGTTTTTAATCTCGCCGCAATGGAGGAGGCATTATCAAAAAATACGTTTAAAGCTATCAAAAAAACGGTTCAAACAGGTGCACCTTTAGATCCAGCAACAGCAGATGTAGTAGCTGCAGCAATGAAAGACTGGGCTATAACAAAAGGGGTTAAATTCTTTTCACATATCTTTTACCCTATGACCAATATTACAGCTGAAAAACATGATGGTTTCATCATACCTAATTCTGATGGTGGTGCGATTACTGAGTTCACTGGTAGTTTATTAATAAAAGGTGAACCTGACGGATCGTCATTCCCAAATGGTAGCTTGCGCATGACCAACGCTGCTCGAGGTTACACAGCATGGGATCCCACGAGCCCAGCCTATGTGATGCACACGGCTAATGGTGCCACACTGATGATCCCCAGTGTTTTTATGTCTTGGACGGGTGAAGCCTTAGATAAAAAAATTCCTTTGTTACGCTCGAACAAAGCAATGGATAAAGCGGCGCAAAGAGTACTAAGCCTGATGGGGGAAACAGACATAGCGACACTTAATTCAAGCTGTGGTGCCGAACAAGAATACTTTTTAGTGGATGAACATTTTGCTAACGCACGCCCCGATTTGTTATTATCAGGCCGAACGTTGTTTGGAGCCCCACCCGCAAAAGGGCAACAATTTGATGATCATTATTTTGGTGCTATACCAGCTAGGGTCCAGGTGTTCATGCAAGATTTTGAAAATAAACTATATCGCTTAGGCATTCCAGCTAAAACTCACCACAATGAAGTAGCACCCGGCCAATTTGAAATCGCTCCCTATTACGAAGCAGCCAATGTTGCAGCCGATCATCAACAATTATTGATGACTCTCATGAAAAGTACCGCTAAAGAACATGGTTTTTTATGTTTATTGCATGAGAAACCCTTTGCTGGAGTAAATGGTTCAGGTAAACACGTTAACTGGTCTGTAGGCAACGCGACCCAGGGTAATTTACTTGACCCCGGAAGTACGCCACACGACAACCTAAATTTTTTATTATTTTGTGGCGCTGTCATTCGTGGTGTGCACTTACATGGACCACTCCTTAGGGCTGTCATAGCGTCTGCTGCCAATGATCACCGCTTAGGAGCTAATGAAGCGCCACCAGCAATCTTATCCGTCTACTTAGGACATCAATTAGAAAGTGTTTTTCACGATATTAAAGATGGTAAATTATTAGAAAAAGCCAAAGGCGGCTTGATGGATTTGGGTCTATCGCAAATCCTTAAATTTGAAAGAGACCCAGGCGATAGAAACCGTACTTCACCTTTTGCCTTTACTGGTAATCGTTTTGAATTTAGAGCCGTAGGTTCATCTCAATCTGTATCCGGCCCCCTAGTTGCGATGAATACCATGTTAGCCGACTCACTTGCTTGGATAGCTGAAAAGCTTGAAGTATGTATGGCCAGCGGTGAAGACAAAACCGCTGCAGTCATTACTGTTTTGCAAGAATTAATGGAACGACACGGAAATGTGATTTTTGGTGGTGACGGTTATTCAAGTGAGTGGCATAGAGTTGCGGTTGAAGAACGTGGTTTGAAAAACATTCCTACTAGCGCTGATGCTTTATCTGCATTTAAAGAAGAATCCGTGGTGGAGTTATTCAAGTCAACTGGGGTGCTTTCACCTGCTGAGCTTGCTAGTCGTTTTGAAGTTTACGCAGAACAATACATTTTATCTATTGAGATGGAAACCAATTTAGTCGTCGATTTAGCCAGTACCAGGATTTACCCTGCAACTGTTGGTTATTTAGACAGCCTTGCTAGCGCAGCTTCCAACCTTAATGGCTTAGACATTGAAATGAGCCATAATAGTATTCAAGAGATTGCCAGCGAAGCTAATGCCATGATGGCTTCGGTTAGAAAACTGAAGAAGGCCATAAGTGTAGACAATTTTGCTAGTATCGAAGAACATATGAATTATTGTGCCAAAACACTTTGTCCGTTAATGCTAGAAGTACGAAGCCATGCTGACGTACTAGAATGCATCGTGGCAGATGATTTATGGCCATTGCCCAAGTATCAAGAAATGTTATTTATCAGATAACTTTATTAAATAGGCCTTACTAAAAAAAGATAAGGAGCCCCCGCTCCTTATCTTTTTTGATATCCACTTAAACCTGGCTAAATGTTATCCTCAACAACCCTAATAAAAGTTAAAAACCATTGAGAAAAATAAATGAAAGCTTGCGCCTGCCATATTTTAGTTAAAAATAAAACCCTTGCTGACAAGCTAAAAAGTCAATTAGAAAAAGGCGGCAACTTTCACCAGCTAGCTAAAAAACACTCTATCTGCCCGTCTGGTAAAAAAGGCGGTGATTTAGGTGAATTCAGCCCTGGCACCATGGTCAAAGCGTTTGACAATGTAGTGTTTAAAAAAGAAATACTCACAGTACATGGGCCTGTAAAAACCCAGTTTGGTTTTCACTTAATCAAGACTCTCTATCGCAGCTAGGAACAGTAATGTGACTTCACATTTACATAACGGGTAATACCCATTGATCATTGTTGTCTCGAGTAAATTCGAGCTTTTTTCCGACCATAGAAAGATGTAAACCTTTATAATAGTCAGGATTGTTGCCTATTCATTTAAGATCTTCATCACCGTCACTGAATATCACTTTCAGCAAAAACAATACCTCTTTATCTTTGTAAGCGTCATTAGCAATTGGCAGAATAAGAGATTGTTTTGAAAAATGAATGTACCCCTCTTCTGCAACTGATAGCGGCGTGTAAACATCATTTTTTGTCAAGTTTACTCATTGTTTTTCACTAACGATATGATACAAAATGGTATCCGCTAACCCTCTTCCACTGACCGTTATGCTGACCAAAAATATAATGAAAATTATCGATTTTGAAATAACGTTATTAATGCGTGTACTCATCGTTTTAAAGTTACCTTGCTGCATTTCATTCAGTCTCAATAATATCAGAGACAGCTAAAAAATTACCCTTCGAATCTCTTGAAACTGTATGTACTTGCAGTACCGAACTTGGGTTAATACCACCTAATATGTGAGGAAATAATTCGCTGTCTGTTCCTGGGAAATCTGGTTGTTTGTCACCAACTGGCTCAGTGCCTTCAAATATTGTTTGCACACCATTTGTCTGTAATGTGTCTACGGACATCCTTAGACATAACCAATCACCTTTCACATCCTGATAAAAATGGTTACCTATTATTAATAAAAAATCTGGGTTTGCTGTAGCATGAGTAAATTTATCTTGGCTATATGTGGGTGGATAATAAGTACTACCATCTGCGATAGTTTGCTCCCACAGATCTTTCTGCACCAGGTGAAAAATATATGGATATTTAGTGGTATATTCACTCAGCTCAGCAGGTAGTGACGCGTATGACATTTGGCAAATAAAGAAACTGATTACAAATATTATTGTTCTGTTTAAAGTCGTAAATTTCATTTTTATTATTAACTTATCATTATTTTTGAACCTTAACCTACCTTGCTAAAAACTGTTTGTCAAAACATCTAAAAAATCTATTTTTCATGCATTATCTTGGTGCATTAAGCCCATACAAAACAACACATTGATCGATAAAGCTGCGAAAAAAAAGAGAAAAGCATCATTATAATGCATGGCAATTCACTGGATAAACAATCAAACACATCAATATTTTAAAACCCGATATTTGACTCCTTGCTGATTTACAAAGGTTTCAGCATTTGTCCCCTGTATTAGTCCTCATATAGCCTTGTTTACCAATTAGATAGCTGCTTGGCATGCTAATAACCTATATTCACTAGCAATGTCGCCTTCTGGGTCATAAGCAACAGGGATTATGTAGAAACGTTATCTAAGAAGAGCTTTGCTAAAGCTTCTTCAGTATCTAAAATAATAGCCATAACCTGTAAACCCTGGCTGGCATACTTTTGCTGTATTTGATTCATCTAAAGAAAAAGACTGACGACATGATTAGCACCTACTAGCCTAAACGTCGAGATAAACGATCTTTCCAATTAAATCAGATAATTTATCAAGTAACTGCGTGACAGTGGACAGTGGACAGTGACAGTGACAGCAAAGTCAGGAGTTGATATTTTCCAAGCAAAACTTAAAGATAGCGGAGCAAAACTACTGAAAAGAACCAACATACTCAAACGTAACAGATGCGAAGTATTTATCTTCTAAATAATATCATTTCATTCTAGAAGGTAAAACGTAAGATTTAACTAAGGCAACAAAAAAGCTCCCGAAGGAGCTTTCTAAAACATGTATGTCATCGTATAGTTATGAATCTACAGAGCCACAGAATCGATAACCTTCACCATGAATAGTCACAATTAAATCATCCGCATTAATTTCTGATTCGAAGTGTTTACGAATGCGGCGAATGGTGACATCTACTGTGCGGTCATTAGGGCGTAACTCACGGCCAGTCATTTCCATAATCAACTGTTCTCGTGTCAGAATTTTTCCTGGATTATTCAAAAACAAATGTAAAGCTCGAAATTCACTTCGTGGTAATCGAAACTCTTTACTGCTAGGTGAGATCAAGCTTCGGCTATCGCCATCTAATATCCAGCCATTGAAGCTTACACGGCTTGGCAGGTCGTCATCTTCGCTACTGTTAGACGTTCGTGCCAATAAATTACGTGCACGTATAGTGAGCTCCCGAGGATTAAAAGGTTTGGTAAGGTAATCATCAGCACCAATTTCTAAACCTAAGATACGATCGACATCGTTGTCTCTGCCAGTTAAAAATATTAAACCAATATTTTTACGGCCACGGACTTCACGTGCCAAAATCAAGCCATTTTTACCTGGTAAATTAATATCCATAATAACCAGGTTGATAGTGTTGTTTGCGAAAATGTCATGCATCTGTTCACCGTGTTCGGCTTCAAATACATTGTATCCTTCAGCTTCAAACAAGCTTTTAAGAGTGGTGCGTGTGACCACTTCATCTTCAACAATTAATACGTTGGGGGTCTGCATGTTTCAGGCCTAGTTAATAATTTATGTAAAAGTTTATCAGAAAATATCTAACACTCAGGGTTTTTATCTACCTAATATTGCACATCCTGATGAAATTTGTACATTTAAATAAAAGAACGGCTGTGTACTTTGTCAATATTAACCACTTTAACAGGGAATAAAATTCTAAACTGGACACCTTTACCTTCTTCACTGACTACGGAAATTGACCCATTCAGAGCTTGTGTTACTAAATTAAAAACCAGATGCATTCCAAGACCACTTCCACCTTGACCACGTTTAGTGGTAACAAAAGGGTCAAAAATGCGTTTGCGAAGATGCTCTGGTATACCTTTACCGTTGTCTTTAAACTCGATACAAATCTTAGTGTCATCCACAGACTCAATGCTGATATCTATTTGGCCTTTATCCATATCTTCAAAACCATGAATGATAGAATTCATGATTAAATTAATCATGATCTGGTTAATTGGTCCGGCTTTAGATTCAACCACTAAATGGTCTTCACAATTCACATTAATCTGATGATTAAATTTTTTCAGTTTAGGGCGCATCGACATTAATATTTCGTCAACCAGTTTGGCAAAAGAAAAAACACGGTCATTTTCAGAGGATTGGTCAACGGCTACTTGTTTGAAACTAGAAATCAGTTCGGCTGCACGGTTCAAATTACGATAAATAATATTAAGGTTTTCTTCTCCCTCAGTAATAAACTTCGTTAAAGAGCTGGCTTTTAGCGTTTTGTCTTCAAAAGCTTTACGCATATCAGAAAGCCTATCCAACATCATTGTTGAAGCCGTAACACCGAGGCCGATGGGAGTATTAACCTCATGGGCCACACCAGCAACCATATCGCCTAACGACGCCATCTTTTCATTTTGTACCATTTGACGTTGAAACTGGTGAAGTTTTTCTAGGGTCTGGATCAGTTCGCTATTTGCTTCTTTTAAAGCCATAGTGCGCTGCTGTACTTTATCCTCTAAGCTCGAATTTAACTTAACTTGTTCCGCTTCTGCTTTAGTTTGCCGCTCCATGTGTTCTTGGGTGCGTTGTAACATATTGTTGAAAGCTTCACCCAATATATCTAATTCTTTAATACCATGCAGTTCAGCTCTACTTGAATAATCCCTTTGCCGAGAAACTCGCTGCACCAGTTTAACCAAACCATTAATCGGAGCGGTAATCGCACGTTGTAACTTTATGGTTAGAAAAAAACATATAAGCAAACAAGCAAATAACACACTAACAGTGATCATAATTGATTGAAAAATTCGATTTTCTAAAGCCTCAGCAGATGCGCGTAAATATACGTATCCCACCACTTCGTCATTGTTTTTAATAGGTTGAATAAGCTCTATGACACTACCTGTCATTTTAAGTTGTACCAATGTTTGCAACTGCTCAAATTGGGTCTTAACGGGTGCTATTCCTACTTTATTATAGCTGGCAAAAAAACTTGGGGTGTTTGAATCAATAAGCTTATATATATGCACATTTTCAATTAGATCATATGCAGCCAATACATTGAGATTTTGCTCTTGTATCGAGCCTTCATCTCTCATTATCGTTTGTGACGCGCCGCGACCAATCATATCCGCAAAAATGATAATATTATCTTGTAATGATTCTTGATAAGTACTGATTTGACTATACAAGTTAACACCTGATGACAAAATCAATGACAAAGATGTAATAGCCATAATTACCCATATAATCAGGCTTTTAATTGATAAATATTTAGTGTCTAAAGCCATATTAGTAGTGACGTATTCCGTGGTCTAACGACTATGCATAAATGATTTTGATACAAAAACGTTCCAATTGAAACTAACAGATTAAAATTTACTTGATTTTTTATTGAGCAATAAGCCAAGGGAAAGTTTTATCTTTGATGTATTGGTAATATTGGGCCATATATTTACACACACATTGCTTAGTGATGCGATTTCCGCAAGATAAACAACGAAAATAGGCAGATGGATCGCTCATACTCGCCTATTTTGCGTTTTTAACGCTTTACTCAAACATCCTATTTCTTAAATAACGTTAAGATTTCTTGTTGACTCAATCAGTATTTTTTCAATTCGCACAGGGCTAAATCGTTCTTATACTGTTTAAACCTCCTAGCTACAGTATTTCTAAGTACTTTAAAATCAGTAATTGAATACAAATAACAGCATCAATGTTCATATCCAATAACAACACAAACGATGCCTTTTTTATAATTAATATGTGAGAAAAAATTTACATGTCAACGTGTACATTTCTGCTATTAATCCAATAAGCAATATAAGACTGCATTTTTTAGCTCAGATATAAAGTTTGGTAGTCAAGTGCAGCAACATCCCAAGCAAAGCGGCTCTGCATAGCCCGCTGTTGTGTCAATTCGAATACCCTAGGGGCTTCACAATAAAATAGCAACGCGCGTTGTATACATGACAACAATGCGCTGCTATCAGGTTGTTCAAATACAAATCCAGTTGCATTATCGGGGTCGACAGCTAAATCTATAACCGTATCCTTAAGCCCCCCCACTGCCCTAACAATAGGTAAAGTTCCGTAAGCTAAACTGTACATTTGATTCAAACCACAAGGTTCGAATAAAGAGGGCATTAGGAAGAAATCACTACCGGCTTCAACCATATGGGCTTTGCGCACACTAAAGTCTTCAATAAACGCCAGTTTCTTAGGATATTTATCAGCTACTTCTCGCAAAAAAACACTTATTTCAGGGTCACCAGTACCAATAATACCCACTTGCACATCATGACGCATAAGCATTTCTAGCATAGGTAGAATGAAGCCAAAACCTTTTTGCTCGGTTAAACGACATACCATACCTATAATAGGTACCCGCAATTTTTTTGGTAGCCCCAACTCTCTTTGCAACGCAGCTTTACAAGCCTTTTTGCCCGATAAATCTGCTTGATGATAGTTTTTTGCAATATGGGGGTCATTAATGGGGTCCCACTGACTATAGTCACATCCATTTAAAATACCCGACATGTCATTGCGTCGGTTTTGAAATTCATTGAATAAGTGATGAGAGCCTAAAGGCGTGAGTAACTCTTGCGCGTAGTTAGGGCTGACTGCATTAATTTTGTTGGCGTAGCGAATACCCATGCGCACAAAATTTAACGCGTCACCATCTAATTGGCTGTGCAATTGATAGTGAGGTTGTAAAAAAGCAATGTCATTAAATTTATGAGTGCCTTGATAAGCCCCATTATGAATAGTAAAAATTGTTTTTGCCTGGGTAAAAAAACCTGAGTCATCAATACTGACAAAATAAGGTATGAGCGCTGTGTGCCAATCATTGCAGTGCACTACATCGGGCTGAAAATCGACGGCTTTTGAAGCTTGTAATGCAGCATTTGCAAAAAATGCAAAACGTTCCGCATTATCTGAATAAGCATGATAATCGTCAGCATATAGGCCTTTACGGTCAAAATAATCTGGATAATCCACTGCTAGTACTTGCAGCCCTTCTAAAGACAAACTTTTTATCGCAAATTCGTAAGAATTTTGCCCAGAATATAGGATTTGTTTGATACAACAATCAGCGGCATCAAATTTATCTGCTAACTGCCTGTAGTAAGGCATCACTATTTTCACATCGTGACCCAATTTTGCCAACGCCAAAGGTAAGGCTTTGCCTACATCCGCTAAGCCACCTGTTTTAACCAGATCTTCTACTTCAGACACAACAAACAATATTTTCATTCGAGCTGCTTACCTTTTTTATTTAAAACGGGTACTTTATTTTACACGGGCACAATGATAAAGACTGAATTTTGTGGTTTGAGCAATTAATCCCACTGCACTGAAACGCTGTTCAAGTAATTCAGAATAACGCAAAAATTTATTCGCCACCAATGTTAGTGATCCACCCTGAGCAAGGAATTGTTTAAGCTGTGCAATAAACCCTTCAGTAACAGAATAATCAGTCTGAATACCGGTATGAAATGGTGGGTTAGTATATATGGCAGAAAACTTTCCCTGCACATCCATCATACCGTTTGATGCGACAACTCGAATATCAAGGTTGTTCATCTTGGCGCTTTCCTTTGAGCAATACACCGCTAAGGCACTGACATCGCTCATAACCACTTCACTTTCTGGACTCTTCAATCCAAGATAACAACCAATAGCACCTGCACCACAACCAAAATCTAATAAACGCCCTTTTTTTATGTCAGGCAAATTATCCAACAACACTATTGTGCCTAAATCCAGAGCGCCATGATTAAAAACGCCTGGTAATGAACATATTTTGTATTTTAAACCACCGACAGAAATATCAACTTCACTCTGCCATTTACTTAGTTCAAATAGCTTTACAGATTTATCGATTTGCGCTCCAAATAATGCGCAATGACGAGCAGAATCGACTTTATTCACTTGAGAGCTAATACTTTCGAGTATTTTAGCCGCACTTTTCACACCACTTTTGTTTTCACCTACAAGTAAAAGACTACCATTTACATTAAGGCAAGCTGCAACATTGGCGATTAACATTTTTGCATGGTCTTTAGACTTAGGCATGTAAATTACCGCACCATCGAATTTTTCGTCAGTGGGGTATTCAGCAGCAAAAGTATGTTGCGCTGATTTTCCAGCAGCACAACTTTGCTGATAAATATCATAGTATTGGTGAAACACTTTAAGTTCAGGGTTGTTTAACTGTTCAGCGATTTGGCTATCAGTTGGGTTAACCAGTAACCATTTTCCTTGTGCGAAGGTATCTTCACTTCGCATTAATAATTGGCTAGAAGCAGACAACATCACGATATCCTCTCAAACATTAAGTCCCATACACCGTGGCCTAATTTATGCCCACGTTGCTCAAATTTAGTCAACGGTCGTTGTTCTGGTCTTGGTACATAATCGTTAGTCACCGATTGATTTTTAAAACCTTCGGCTTCAGACATCACAACTAACATATGTTCAGCATAATTTTCCCAATCAGTAGCCATATGAAACACACCACCGATTGCTAACTTACTTCTAAGTTTCTGCACAAATTCAGTCTGTACGATACGCCTTTTATGATGCCGCGTTTTATGCCACGGATCTGGGAAAAACAGCTGCACACGAGCCAAAATATTGTCTGCGATACAATCTGCAAACACTTCCACTGCATCGTGTTCATAAACTCGTAAATTAGATACGTTCTGCTCAGCTGCTTCACCAAGGCAGGCTCCAACACCGGGACGGTGTACTTCTATTCCAACAAAATCTTTATCTGGTTCATTTAACGCCATTTCAACCAAAGACTTCCCCATGCCAAAACCAATTTCTAAAACCAACGGTGCCTGACGACCAAAAACCTCTGAAAAATTTTGTAAACCATCAGTTTGTTTTAAACCCATAGTCGGCCAATTTTGTTCGATAGCTTTTTCCTGACCTGTTGTTAAGCGTCCTTCCCTTTTTACAAAACTCTGAATTTTGCGAATATACACACCTGACTCGGCAGCTTCTTGTTCAGATTTAAACTGACTCATATTTAGATCTCATCTCAAAAAATATTACTGGTTACAGTCCAGTACTTTATGTGTCGCATTATCCGGCGACACGAACTGATTGCAAGGCAGACTACCTAATTTATCCAATTTTAGACGCTAAATACTCTGCCAATACTTTAGATTGTTCAATTGGCAGCATATGTCCTGCATTTTTAATAAGAGCCATATCACTGTTCGGCAGTTTGTTATGCATAGTCAGCATAATGGCTCTTGTCACTACGTTGTCCTGCTCACCACAAATAATATATATAGGAAAAGCACATTTAGCTAAAGCAGGAAGTAGGTCTTTTCTAGGATGAGTTGCATTTATTTGTGCGGTCAAAACAGCCAAGCCCAAGTCTTGTTCCATTTGTTTGAGGATATTTATATATTCGCTATGTTGATGATGACTGTCATGAAAAAAATGCGCTATACGGTTCTTAGTCATACCGAAATATTGTTTGTTTTTAATTAACTTAAGTACTTCTCTATGCTGCAGACACTCATCTTTTGGTAATTCGTCACAAGCACTAGCGATGAGAGTTAAAGATGCAATACGATTTTTGTTTTTTAAAGCGGTTAACGCCGCAATATACCCCCCCATAGAATACCCAACCAAATGTACGGGCTGTTCAAAATAGTTTAGGCGGTCTGCACTCAACATTTTCATTTGAGCTAAATCCTCTGCCCACTGTAAAGGTACAAAGGCACGCATCGGTATATCCAGATATTTCCAACATGAGCTAAATATTCTTTCATCACACAATGTGCCAGGGAAAAACACGACAGGTTGGTTAATTTGATAAGTGGTATCGTTTGTTTTTGGCAATCTATTCTCAAATGAACTATTTAAAGTTTGATAAGGTATTATCCGGTAATTACGTCAAGAACAACAGAACCTAACTTGGGGCTAAACAGTATCAAACAGTCATTCAATGAAAAAGTCCTAGCTTGGTTTGACCTCAACGGCAGAAAAAACCTGCCATGGCAGCTAAATAAGACCCCTTATACAGTATGGGTCTCTGAAATCATGTTGCAACAAACGCAGGTAAAAACGGTTATCCCTTACTACCAAGCTTTTATGCAACGATTCCCTGACGTAGATAGTCTGGCAGATGCGCCACAAGATGAGGTGTTGCACCATTGGACAGGATTAGGATACTACGCTCGTGCACGTAACTTGCACAAATCAGCTCAAATCATTAGAGATGAGTATCTTAGAAAATTTCCTCAACAGCTGGAGCAATTGATCGCCTTGCCGGGCATCGGACGATCTACTGCTGCTGCAGTTTTATCTCTAGCTTGTGGGCAACATCATAGTATTTTAGATGGTAATGTAAAACGTGTGCTTACTCGTTATTTTGCTGTTGAAGGCTGGCCAGGAAATAAGAAAGTTGAAAATAACTTATGGCAGTTTGCAGATAAATTAACTCCAAAAGACAGAACGGCTGATTACACGCAAGCCATGATGGACATGGGTGCAACACTTTGCACTCGTAGCAAACCAAAATGTGATATTTGCCCCGTACAGATTGACTGCTTAGCATTTGTTCAAGGTCGGCAAGCGGAGTTACCGCACAAAAAGCCCAAAAAGACGATTCCAGTAAAATTTACTTTTATGCTGATCCCCATGTGGCAAAAACAACTTTTAATCTATAAACGCCCCCCAGCAGGACTATGGGGTGGTTTATGGGGATTTTATGAAGTTGAACAAGAACAACAAATCATTGAACAGGCATTAAAACTAGGACTTAACGATATACAACACCAAACACTCAGTCCTTTTCGGCATACGTTTAGTCACTTTCATTTAGACATACAGCCAGTTGTGCTACACCTAAAACAACAACCTGTTGGGCAAATAATGGAAGACACACAAATGTGGTACGACTTATTAGAGCCACAAAATGTTGGATTAGCCGCGCCAACCAAGAAACTATTTAGTACAATAAATACATCATTTTAATTATTCGGTTTAGTTAGGAGCATTATGAGCAGAACAGTATTTTGTCAACGTTTACAAAAAGAGGCCGATGGTCTAGATTTCCAACTCTACCCCGGTGAGCTAGGTAAGAAAATCTTTGACAATATTTGCAAAGAAGCATGGACTGAATGGCAGAAGAAACAAACCATGCTAATCAACGAAAATAAACTTAATATGATGGAGCCTACCGCAAGGCAATTCTTAGAAGCCCAAATGCAAGGTTACTTATTTGAGGGTAAAGAACCTGATATCGAAGGTTACGTGCCACCAAAAAGCTAAAATCAACTAGCTTTGAAGCAACATTTACGCGAACAAAGCCGATTTAGTGTCGAATTTGCACAATCTATAACCGATCTGCAAAAATTCCCTAAAAAGGGGTTGACTTAAAAGCGCTAAATCCGTCTAATACGCACCTTCAACGAGACAAGCGGTCTGAAAAGACAACTTTAAGTTGATGCCCAGATAGCTCAGTTGGTAGAGCAGAGGATTGAAAATCCTCGTGTCCTTGGTTCGATTCCGAGTCTGGGCACCATTATTCTAGAAGCCCTGCAATTTATTGCGGGGCTTTTTAGTTTCTGGCGTACGGCAGCTGAAAATACTCGTGTCCTTGCCGGTTACCGTAGGTGACGACTCCGAGTCTGGGCACTATTACTTTATAAACCCTGCAATATCTGGCAATCAACTTAATATGCAGAGTTATAATCAATATCTAACGGGCCAATGCTAAGCTTTTGTAGGGAAAGTGCTCCCTGCTTAGTTATTGATAATGGGATTAAGATTGAGTGTGCGTTACATTAACTCTAAAA
>CAZMDX010000294.1:0-2544 GCA_964564805.1 uncultured Pseudoalteromonas sp.
CGTTAAGCTAGGTTGCAAATCTTGCAACACAAGTATTTGCTGAGATAATTGGGCCGCCCAACCGCCAAGCATTTGATCCATCCTGATGGGCATGGCATCCATTAAGTGCGTTCTGCCTGTTTTACAAATGCCATGCAGTGATTTTGCTTTGTGTTTAATTATTTCCACTGTGTCTTCAAGCGCTGGCAGTAACTGTTGATGAATAGCAATAGCTGCACTAACGTGGATGCAACTAGGAATGACGTCATTACTGCTCTGGCCAAAATTCACATGATCATTAGGACTCACCTCGCACGACAAACCATTCATTTGGTTAGCAAGCTTACACAGTACTTCATTGGCGTTCATATTAGTGCTGGTACCCGAGCCAGTTTGAAAAACGTCGACTGGAAAATGCAACATTAAATCAGGCATCGCCAACAATTTATCTGCCGCAGCGCTGATCGCCTCACCCACATCAAGAGGAATAAGATTAAGTTTAACATTGGTCATAGCCGCACTTTGCTTAATATGTAATAGAGCACGAATGAAGTTTTCAGGCAGTGTTAAGTCACTTACCGTAAAATTATTGATAGCACGCTGAGTTTGTGCGCCATAAAGCGCATCAATAGGTACCTCAACTGATCCCATACTGTCTTCTTCAAAGCGGCTTTCGTTAGCTTTGTACTTGTCACTAGTCGCATCTTTATTACTGGTATTCATGTTATTGCTCTTAATATTTAATTGTTAATGCCACAGATTTGTTTGACACAACAGTGTCAATTTGTGTTGTAGAAGGCGGTATTGCTTTTCAAGCCGAGGGCTGTCGCCGCTTTTTTTCATTAACTGCAGAGGTAAATTAATTTTATTTAGACAAAACTCTCGCCAATGCACTTCAACCGACTCATCAATAATAGTGTCGTAAAGCAGTTGGAACGCTCTTTTTGCAATAACAAATCTAGCAGCTGACGTTTTTTTGGCTGTCGCTAAGTCTGCAATTTGCAAAAGGTAAATGTTAACCAGCGGCGGGTTATTGTGCTCCTTCCCCCTGCGAATACGGGTTTCAATAATATCTAGTGGGCGGCGAGGACTCAATAAGTTCGGACGATTCTGCGGATATCTTTGCATGTTTTTTTCCTCATAACGCTCGCTTGCTTGCGAATGTCAAATGCTACTGGTGATGGTTCTGATCTTGTCGCTACCAAGCTCGGCGTTTGCTCTTGCTTGTTGGGTCAACATAACCATTGCGTTTCGCAGTCCGTGATCTTTGGTGATCGGCTGCTTAAAGCAAGTAAAGCCTATATGCGATGTGACTTCTCCACTTGCTAAATCTGTTGTGCACAAGTAATGGAAACCATGTTGATAACACGAAAGCATTGTGACTTGCCCTTGCTTTATTGACCGTTTTAACTGCTGAGCAACGATTAACGCTAACGCATCGCTATGGTCTTCGTGCATATGATTAATGGCACCCTGCGCACTTTTAGCCAAGCTAAACATATGACTTTGCCAATCGTCTAGGCTAAACCAGTAAATTTTGCCGAACCCACCAATATAGCGAACGCGCTCGGTATTAATTAAATAGAACCGAAAATCATGTGCCTGCACATATGATTTCGCCTGCGGAAAAAGCGCCATGTATTGGTCCTGCAGTTTATCGTCAACAGCGTCTACCTCTGCCGTACCTAAAACGGTGACGCGCGCGCTTGCTTGGCTATCGCTTTGTTTGCCGTCATAAACACATAAACTGACTTTATTATGTTTTTTCATATTACGAGAATGTTCAGCAATATCAGAAGCGAAGACAACCACGTTGCCTTCTTCCGTCATTAAAAACGGTATAACAGAACCAAAAGGATAGCCCTGCATAGTTACACTGTGCGTCGATAAACTCCCTGTGTGCTGGCTTCGCATAAGCAAAGCGGCTTGATGAATGTGGTGACTTTTATTACTCATGGAACTCCCTTTAAATCTTACATTCATTAGATCAATTAATAATGTGAAATCTTTTTGAAATCGTATCATTACAATACACTATTGGCAATGATTCGTATTCGCATCTATTGTGTATATAATTGATCGTTTGAATTTTAAAAGTCGTATATGGACACTCTCGTATGTCAATATAACCATACTCTTCTTATTCTGGTCAGTAGTTTACAAAAAGGGGAAAGTCTTACTTTTGCACAATATTAAAGAAAAGGAAGGTTACGTAGTGGCGTGAATAACGCATCCGTATAAGGCCCCAGGATCCTTAATTAAGTAACTTCATCCCAAGTTTCAAAAACCAAATTACTTGGCGGGTAATTACAAGCGATGAACGGATAAGTATCAGCTGCTCACTTATCAATGTTTAATTAGGCTACCCATAATCAAATCGAATAAATACGCATATCTTCCAATTAATTTTGAGCTTAAATATTTAACTAGTTAGAGTGACAACAAAAAACCAGACTGTATTAAGAGATAAGAGTGGAGTGCTAATTTCTAAACATGTTTCATCTTTTTCAATTAAAAAATAGTCAAAATAATTAGATGTTTCTATGTTTCTTGAGGATAATTAAT
>CAZMDX010000295.1:0-2282 GCA_964564805.1 uncultured Pseudoalteromonas sp.
CTTTTGAATATGACATTAGTGATGATCGTGGTTATAACCCATGCTTGGTTAACAAAAATCTGCCTGAATGTAAGAAATGACTGAGCAAGAAATAAAGCTACAGCTAGGCGAAATAGCCGGAACGTGGTTCGCGGCCTTGGCAGTGGTAATTGGTAGCTTGTTTGGTATTTATCAGTACTTAGAATATAAATCAGCTGTTCGAGTTGATCGTTCGATGGCATCTGTAGAGCTGTATCATGGAAGTGGTATGCTTGTTGAAGTTTGCTTAAAAATCAATGAATCTATGGTGAAACGCACTACCAATCTTAACCAACTTTTACAAAATCCTGTTTTAAAACCCGAAGATTTACAAGCCAAATATGATACTGAAATATTAAAATTAATTAATGAAGACGCGCTAAATGATACATCAGAACAAATTTTTACTCTTTATGAACAGATAATTTTGTGTCGTGAAATGGACTTATGAGAAGATACCACAGAGTAATTTTTTGATGCCGATGCATAGGGATTTATCAATACTTACTATCTGTATATCTGCAACATTTGCAAAGAATGGCATTACCCAGGGCAATATGAAAAGGTGACGCAATTTTAAAGCCCTAAACTTACCTGTTAATTTTAGTCACCTTCTAGCGTTTTAAAATATGTGTCCAGCTAATTATGTTTTGCCATTAATTAGTACTGTTAATATTGATATTTAAAGCATGTGCCGTGCGGCACACTGGCATCAATGCCATTTTTGAAACGGCTCCATTGTTCCAACCTACTTTTTGCTGAATAAGAAAGAGTAACTGGCCCGAAGGGATTCAAGTCAAAAATTGGCAAGGATGCCAGTAAGCGTCGACACATGCTTTATATCACTAAATAACAGAAGCGGATTTAATTTGATCTAATAGCGATAGAGTAGTCATGTAAATTTTCACAGATGTTTTGTTCAATGATTTGGGGACACTAAACCTAGGCTCAATAATTAATTATAAAAATCATCGATTTGAGCCAATATACCCGCTGCATCTAAGCCTAATTCAACATACATCTCCTGCTGTGTGCCTTGCATAATAAATTCATCAGGTAAACCGAGCTGCAACAACCTACTGGTATGTTTAGAAGAAATTAAATATTCGGCTACTGCACTGCCTGCTCCGCCCATAATAGCGCCATCTTCTGTAGTAACAAACAAGTCATGTTTTGCTGCAAGTTGATTGATAATGTCGGTATCTAAGGGTTTGACAAAACGCATATCAATCACCGTTGCATTAATTTTTTCTGCCGCTTCTTGTGCGTAGGGTAACAAAATACCAAAATTAAGGATTGCGACTTTTTCACCCGTTCTTATAGTGCGGCTTTTACCTAACTCAAAGGCCGTCATTTTTTGTTCAGGTGATACACCAGTAGCAGAGCCTCTTGGGTATCTAACCGCTGCTGGTTTTTGTAATTTATGTCCTGTGTACAGCATTTGACGGCATTCGTTTTCATCAGCTGGTACCATGACCACGATGTTTGGGATACAGCGAAGAAATGCAATATCAAAAGCACCCTGATGAGTCGGGCCATCAGCACCTACGAGTCCTGCACGGTCTATGGCAAATAAAACGGGTAAGTTTTGTATCGCGACATCATGAATAAGCTGGTCATAAGCACGTTGTAAAAAAGTTGAATAAATTGCTACAACTGCATTCAGACCTTCTTTGGCTAAACCTGCTGCAAATGTAACTGCATGCTGTTCAGCAATTGCCACATCAAAATATTGTTTAGGAAAGCGTTGGGAAAAATTTACCATACCAGAACCTTCACGCATGGCTGGTGTGACTGCCATCAATTTAGAGTCTTCAGCGGCCATATCACACAACCAATCGCCAAATATAGCTGAAAAAGTGGGGTTGCTGGGTGCTGATTTAGGTAACGCTTGATCTTGTGGATTGAACTTAGGAACTGCATGAAACTTAATGGGGTCTTGTTCTGCTGATTCGTAACCTTTACCTTTTTTAGTTACCACATGGAGTATTTGAGGGCCTTTGATATTTCGCATGTTACGAAGAGTATCAACTACGCCGTTTACATCATGGCCGTCAATTGGGCCAATATATTTAAAACCCAACTCTTCAAAAATTGTTCCGGGCACTACCATACCTTTAATATGTTCTTCAGCACGGCTGGCAAATTCTTTTATGGGAGGGACGTTGCTGAGTAACTTTTTACCACCGTCACGTATAGAATTAAAGAAGTTACCCGTTAAAAGTCTGGCTAAATGACTATTTAGTGCGCCAACATTTTCAGAT